>JBEKXR010000553.1:0-2892 GCA_049511935.1 Spirochaetia bacterium
CAATGCATACGCCGAAGCCGTCAAAATGACGGTAAAAACTACAGCAACGGCTGTTCGCTTTCTCACTTTATTCCCTCCGTAGCAAAACGGCTGTTCGACGGGAACCCCCCAAGGACCTTTTGCATGGCGGGCCTTCCAGGATTTCAAGAGGAACAGCGCTCATAGGTTCAGGGGCGCCCGCTGTTTCATGACTCGAAGGTTCATTTCGTACTCACGCCCCCGATTCTCCGCAATGGCGCGCGGCCGCCTATGAAGGCCGGGTTGCTCCAATCACTATGCCGGCACCAGCGTTGGTGTTCAGGTTGACAATCGCATCGTAGAGTATCTGGGCCGCGAAAACCGGATTGTGGATTCCCTTGCTCCTGTCCTCAAGGTAGAGCTGCAGGTTCCAGTAGGACTGTGCCTGCACGAGGGACAAAGTCACACTGGCACCTGCCACGAAATCTCTGGTCCACTCGATTGCCGACGTCGGCCATACCGGGAGACTTCCGTCCCAAGGGCTGGTAGCTACCTTGCTCATCGGCTTCGGAGCGGTGTTGATGAAGTAGATGACAAGCTTGTCCCTCAATGCCCTGATCTCGACCAGCGGATCAGCTGGTGCACCACCGTTGATACCGGCCCAATCAGGCACTGTCGGGTGAATGCCCTCGAAGGTGGTGCTGGCAGAGGTGTGACAGCTCGTGCAGAGCGCCACAACGTCTTTCTTGGCTGAGGAGCCGCCAACAGGCGGGGCAAGGGGACCGCCGCCAACTCCCGTCAGGTAAAATCCGTGCCCTCCCAGCTGGAGATCGCTGGTAGAACTTCTCGGGTAAGGGTCGTACTTGTGGCAGCTCACGCAGGAATCCGCCGTTGCCATGGCGTGGGGAGAAGTCCCTGCATACGATTGAGCTGGCATCACCCAGTTGTTCTCTCCAAGGAGGAAGTCGCTCTGAACGCCATGGTGCGGTCCGGATCCGGATTTCGGCGTGCCGACGAGGGTCAACACTGCCGTGGCCCGTGCCTGGTGGCAGTTCGCGCAGAGATTGCCGAGTCCGAAGTTGTACGTGCCGCCGCTGAGGAGCGTGACTGGGCTAACTATCCTCGGGGTGAAGTTTCCCGTCACGTGGGGATTGTGGCATGTGAAGCACCCCGGTGGCAGAGCGCTGGTCACCGCGATCGCACCTACTGCGTAGAAATTTCCTCCCGAAGCGATGGCAGTGACAAAGCCTTGGTCGGTGTGGCATTTATTGCAGCTGCCACCTCCGATTTGGCTGTTGGAGAGGGCATGGCTTCCTTTAAAGTAGTAGCTATTGGCTGGTGCTGGGTTCAGAGCACGCGTTCCATTATAGTGGCCAGACTGTTGATACGCAGCCTCATTCTGGAGGAAGGCAAGCGCGTAGGGGGAAGAAGGGTTCCCGGAGTGGCAATTTGCGCAGCTCAAGCCTGCCATCCCGCTCACACCCACGGCGGCCGGTTTGCAGCCGATGAGAAAGGCCGTTCCAGACAAGCCGAGCAGAAGCGCATAAACTCTCCAGCGTTTCATTTTTCCCCCCTTGCAGTGCGCTGCAAAGTTGAGATGGCGATGATGTCAGAAGTGAGAAAATGCCCGTTGGCGCACGAAACCGGCGGCAACCCTCGGCACAGCTGTGAAACTGACCGTAAACGATGGTGTATACATCTCTTTTCCCAGAAATGAGTTATACTCAACATAAGATTTGTCAGGAATTTGAACACCTAATTATCTTATAGATGAGATGATTTGTCAACTTTTTTTTCACGACTTTTCCACAACTCGTGAACGGATCTACGATACTCCGCCGCCGAGAGGCGGGGAGACCGGCAAAAAAAAGGGGGATCAGCGTGCATTCGCCTCTTCCAGGATCAGGGCAACCTGCTCCACGTCCTTCGGAAATCGCTCGGTCAATCTCTTCTTCTTCAAATTCTCGCGAACGATCCACGCGATATCGGCATCGCGGACAGCCGCGCTCTTCCTCATGAGCGTGAAACCTTCGCCGGGGGACTTGGAGACAAAAACGCTCAACGCGTAGCCCATACCCTGGCGAAGCACCTTGAAGGATTCTCCCTTCCGGCTCTTCGCGTCCATGCGGGAGATGGAGGTGAGGATACTGCGGGCAGATTCCAGGCAGAAGCCGGCAAACGCTTCGTTCGACAGAATCGGCGGGTGCGCGAGGCCCGCCGCGACGGCACGCATCTCCAGGGCCGACGCTCCGGGGAGCCAGTCGCCGACGATGCTCTTCAGCGCCTCGATGTCCTGCTCGCCGATGAGCTGGAGCGCCATTGCCGAGGCCTCGCGCACCCGCCAGCGCGAGTCGGAGGCAGCGGTCTTGATGGCCGCAAGTGCCGCGCGCCTGCGGGGACGGGGCAGGCCCGTGCCATACAGCGCACCGAGGGCGATCAGGGAACACAAGGTCACATACACTTCGGGGGTGTTCTCCGGCGCTTTCGTCGGGGACGTCCCCGCGGTCTCGAGGAGAAAATCCCACTGCCATTCCTCCAGGTGCATGCGGGCGACCGCGGAAGCGAAGGAGTAGGCAAGCTCGAGGTTCGCCCGCGGGCCGGGCAGACCCGAGTTCTCTTCCAGCAGGGTCCCGAGCTGCGGCAGCGTGCCGCGCGAACCGAAGAGGATGCCGAATGCGGGAAAGGATTTCACGGCTCTTTTCTCCCCCTGAGCGACCGATCGGCCACCACTTCCCAGCTCACGTCCCGCCACCACTCGGGCCCTTCGACACTGGTGCGGACATTCAGCAGCGCGATCGTGCACGAGCTGAATGAGGCCTCGGGCACCGCCGGCCTGATCCGTGACCTCACCTCCGGCGACGCATCACCGCATCCGAGGTAGAATCCCTCTGCGGCGGGGAAGAGACAACTCCTCTCGCTTCCGCATATCTCCAG
>JBEKXR010000554.1:0-2887 GCA_049511935.1 Spirochaetia bacterium
CGCTGGCTTTAGACGGCTTTTCGTGCTCGTGTTGCCGTCCCCTTGCTGGCCCCAAGAGTCGCTGCCCCACGACCGGACAGTCCCATCTCCCAGGAGCGCCACGCTGTGAGCCGCGCCAGCTGCGATCGCCACGACGCCTGCGAGTCCGCTGACCTGCACCGGCGCAAACCGATCATTCTTTGTGCCGTCCCCCAATTGGCCCACGGCGTTCGACCCCCAGGCCCAGACAGTTCCATCATTCTTGAGGGCGATGAAGTGAGCTCCGCCGGCTGCTATGGCCACCACGTCGGTGAGGTCCGCGACTCGCACCGGTGAGGCTCGATTGGCTGCGCTGCCGTCTCCCAACTGGCCCGCGGCGTTGGAGCCCCACGCCCAGACGGTGCCATCGTGCAGGAGCGCGGCGGTGTACCCCTCACGCGCTACTCTGCACTTTACAAGGGACATCGCAGCGAACGCGGCAAGAATTGCCCAAAAGATTCTCGATTTTCTCTTCATGGTTTTCACTTTCTCCGTTCCCCTAGTACACCCCTTCGCCGCCGAGGCGTCAACCGAGCGCGGATACGCGATCACCTCGACGTGTCTGTCCAGCAGTGATAGACTCGCTACAAAAGCCGGAGGCGGCATGAAAAAGGTTCTGATCGTCATTTTCGCGGTTGCAGTCCTGGCGGGGTGCGCCACCGCGTCCTTGGTTGATGGACGCATTTACCGGTCAGGGGGAATCTCGTTCAACACAAAATACGAGGGCCCGGATCCGACTACCTCCGATTTGTTCGAAACTTTGACCGGCATTCCAGCGGAGACAGTCTCTTCCGTTGAAGCGGTATACATTCATTCAAGAAGCAACGGGATTTCCGTTCCCGCTGAGCATATCTCGCTTTGGCGCATCACCAGCTCAACTGTGACATACGTCGTCAGGATCTTTCAGCTGAGTGAGGAGAAACTCAGCACACTCGTGATTGACGGGCGGGAAGTGGCGCTGAGGACCGCTACCTGGAATGGCGGATACATGGATTTCGAATGCACGGTCTTCATGGCCTTGATCCCACCAGAGGATGTTGAGGGGCTGTTTGCCGGCGACGACATCCGCATCCAGTGCTGGGGAACGACTATCAAGCTTACGGAGAAAGAGATCTCGGCCTTGAGGCTGCTTTCTCCGGAGAAGCCGACTTAGCGCATGCCACTGGGCAAGAGGGACATTTGGGCCGGATATCCACGTGACCGCCTGCTGATCGAAGGCTCGCTGTGGTCAGCCGACCACGCCCGGTTTTCCGCTGAGATGGAGCGCGTGGATCCCTTTGTTGACATGTACCACGTCGACGTTTCGGATGATCACTTCGTACCGGGACTCCTGTTCTTCCCTGACCTGGTGGCCTCCATAAGGCCGTTCACGAAGCACCCCCTCCACGTTCACCTCATGACGGAGCACCTCCCTGGATTGATCGACGATTTCGCAAGGGCCGGCGCCGATCTGATTACCGTTCATTGCGAGTGCGGCCCTCTCGTCCCTGACGCCCTGGAAGACATCCACCGCAGGAATGCCGGCGCGGGAATCGCGCTGCGACTCGATTCTCCAGCGGATCTGCTTGCGCCTTATCTTGACGCGGTTGACCTCGCGCTCCTGATGGGTACTCCCGTGGGCGTGAAGGGAGTGGACCTGTCTCCACACGCCGCGGACCGAATAGGCGCTGTGCAGGAACTTCTCGCCGAACGTGGGCTCAGGGACAAGGTGAAGATAGAGGCAGACGGGGGAATCCGGCAGCATACCGTGCCGGGTCTCTGCGAAGCTGGAGCGGACATCATCGTAATGGGGTCGCTCTTGTTCAAGTCCGCGGACCTGGCCGTCACATCCGCATGGGTGCGGTCTCTGCGAGAGCAGAGGCGCTGACCAGAAGCGCCAACCTTCAGCTCTGCCGTGTGCCTCCCGAGGGAGCAGCCACTGCGTCTACATCCCGCGCGGCCTTCGCAAGTGCGTGCTTCACTGTTTCATTTCCTGCGTACGCTTCGAGCAAGGCACGAGTCCACCGCGTGGCGATGCTCAAGTAGCTCGCGGAAGGAGTCACAAGCACGTTGCCGAGCTCCTCTACCAGCCTCCTGGAGACGGAATAGAAACCGTCCCAGGGCTGGGTGAGGCGGATGAAGGTTTTCCTCGGGCGGGGCACGCCCAACTCCTTATCCCCCTCCCTTGCCCTGCGGCCTGACTGTGAGACGTACTTGTCGAGCAGGTCAGAGGTCTTAGTGATCTGGCGGTGGTGAGTGGATGAGCCTCAAACCGGGAAAAGGTACTCCGGGGATAACAGGCTGATCTTGCCCAAGAGTTCACATCGACGGCAAGGTTTGGCACCTCGATGTCGGCTCATCGCATCCTGGTGTCAATAACGGGCGAAAATTGAACACTTTTGGCGGACGAAAATTGCACACTTTGTGGCGTGTACTGGCAATCGTGGACAGCGATGACTTACGCGACTTTCCTTTGTGAGTAGTACCCAGGGAGATTGACGAGGCGGTGATGATTGACGGAGGTTCGAGCTTCTACGCCCTCTAGCGCGTGCTGGTGTCCATCTCCCTCCCTGGGATTGTCGCCACCGGCGTGTATACGTTCTTGCTCGCGTGGAATGAATTCCTCTTCGCCCTGACGCTGACCAAGACAACGGAGATGCGCACGGTGCCAATCGGTATCCAGCTGTTGATGGGGCAGCACGCCTACGAATGGAATGAGATGATGGCGATGAGCATGCTGGGGTCGTTTCCCATCCTGCTCATGTACCTGGTCGCCCAGCGGTCATTTCCCGTTGGGCGGCCGTCATGATTTCGAGGCTGATCGGGCTCGTCTACCAGATGCAGTATCCGCCGTCGATGATCAGGTCGGAACCGGTCATATAGTCCGAAG
>JBEKXR010000555.1:0-2876 GCA_049511935.1 Spirochaetia bacterium
CCTTGCGCGTGTCGATGATGAACACGATGCCCGGCAGCTCCTTCATTTCCTTGATGCCGCCGAGGTTCCTCTCCAGTTGCGTGCGCTCCTTCATGAGCCGCGCGATTTCCTTTTTGGTGAGGTTCTCGAAGGTGCCGTCGATCTCCATCTTCTCCAGCTTCTTCAAGCGGAGAAGGGACTTCTTGATCGTGGCGAAGTTCGTGAGCATGCCCCCCAGCCAGCGGTTGTTCACGAAGAACATTCCGCAACGTTTCGCCTCACGCTCAACTGTCTGCTGGGCCTGCTTCTTGGTGCCGACGAACAGCACGGACTTGCCGGCAAGGACGGTCTTGCGGACCGCTTCGTACGCATCTTTGATCGCGACGATCGTCTTCTGCAGATCGATGATGTGGATGCCGTTCCGCTCCGCGAAGATGTACTTTTTCATCCGCGGATCCCACCGCTTTGTCTGGTGCCCGAAATGGACGCCCGACTCGAGCAGATTTTTCATGGTGACAACAGCCAAAATGATCCTCCTTCCCCTCTCTCCCTGGCTTATACACCTTCCCAATACGGGGAGGTGGAATAGAAAGGGTCAAAAATGATAGTCGTTCCTGACCAAGATGCCATAAAACGCTTCCAGTGGCAAGCCGGCGACGTTGCTGTAGGAGCCTTTGATCCAATCCACGAGGAACGCCCCCCTCTCCTGGATGCGGTATGCACCCGCGGCACCGGCCCACTCGCCAGTTTCTATATAGAAGCGAATTTCACTGGCCTCCATGGCCCGGAACTTCACTTCGGTGCACACCACCTCCTCCTCGATCGGTTTTCCTCGCTGCACCAGGAGGGCAATGCCCGAGTAGACCCTGTGAACCCTCCCTGAAAGCATCCTGAGCATTGATTCCGCTTCCTCCGGGCCCGAAGGCTTGCCGAGCACCTTTCCATCGATCTCCACGACGGTGTCCAGCCCAAGCACCCAGCGGGGCGATTCGGTCTTGAAAAGCGCCAGGATCGCCTCGACCTTGTTCCGGGCGATCCGCACGACCATCTCCGCCACCGGCAAGCCTGAAGAGTAGTCTTCCGGGATGTCCGGAGGAATGACCTTGATGGGGAGCTTCACTTTTGTAAGCAGCTCGCGCCTCCTCGGGGAACCGGATGCGAGGATGATCGTTTCCATGGCTCTCATGCTCCTTCCAGCATCCTCAGGAGGAATCCTTTCATCATCCTGTTTGCGGTGGGGATGCCGTCCATGTCACGGGTGAGCGTGGTCGTCCGCGGGCTCCAGAGTCCCAGCATGGCCTGGATCCAGGGAGTGGCGGCCAGGGGCGAGAGGTGCTGTCCCCCTGAACGCGTCCTGTCCAGGATCTCCCCGCTCCGCCGCGGCGGCCGGGCGGTGAGGGATGAATCCGAGAGTGGATACAGGAAGGCGATGAAAGGATCATCCGGCCTCCCCTCTTCCATGCCGATCTGCACTTCAAAATGGTCGCGCGCTCGATCCACCGCCCTGCGCAGGCCGGCAAGAACCGGTCCCCTGCCCGCCCCGGGACGGGCCAGGACGATGCCGCAGTCCGAGGGGTGGTAGTACGCCAGGGAACGCCGCAGGTTGTACCCCCTTGCGGAACGCACGACAAGGCCGCACTGCGCGAGGACCTCGTTCATGTGAAGGCTGCTGCGGAACGCGGAGGCGCCATGATCGGAGGAAAGCACGACCAGCGCGTCACGGTCGGCCTCGGCCATTACCCGGGAAACCAGGCCGTCGACCAGCTGCGCGCAGGCCAGAAATAGTTCGAGCGCTCGGGGATCGGGATGCGGCGCATCCAGCAGGTCGAAGGATGCATGGTTGAGCTCATCGACCAGGGGGAAGTACCCGATCACCAGGCGCGAGGACGTGCCCCTGATCGCATCGATCATCAGGGATTCCTTCTGCATCATCCCGAGCGCGACAGGCGCCATCTCGACGCTGACCGGGATCCTCGTTCGCTCCTCCCTGCCCCGATTCAACCTGCGAACCGCACGAAACAGGTTGAAATCGACGAAGTCCTCCGAGGCGGCGGGCGGCCGAAAGGCGCCGCGGACGAGCGGTCTGGTGAGGGGAGCGAGGATCACGTGGGAGTCGTCCAGAAGACCGGCATATGCGCGCAGGCTTCCTGTGAGCTCAACGATGCGCCACTCTCCGGGAAAAAGCTCGGCCCTCGTGCGCCCTCCTTTTCGAATCAGGACGCAGTTGCGCGAATGTGAGAGGGTGAGCTCGATGCCCTGGCAGCGCACGCGCGAGCTTCGCCGGCCCACGCGGAACACCTTCGATTTCTTCAACGTGCGGTACCCGTCGTACCCGAACTCGAGTCCGTGTTCCTTACCGGACCATACCCGGTCATTCCTGAATGCCACGTTCATGAGTGAATAGCCGCCGCCTCGCTCGCCGAGCTCGTCCCAGATCGTGCGGATGTCTTTCGCAGGCGCGGCGAATCCGCTGATCGAATTCGCAGGTCGGCGGAGATCAGGCATGTAGTATCCCCAGATGCCGCTTTCCCGAGGCTCAGCACCGCTGAAGAGCGTGAGAAGCGCCGTGGGAGTCTGGCACGCGGGGGAGGAGGGCATGCAGGGGGCCAGTACGCCTTGCTGCGCGAACCTCGAAAGACCGGGGACGCTGCCCGACGACAGAAAGAGACGGACATGCTCGAATCCCATTCCGTCCAGGACTATCCAGTAGATCCGCTTGAATGCTTCGATTGACAATAGCTTCTCTTCCCGGTATCGTTGAGGAAACGCGCGGCACGAGGATTGCATGTTCCGCGCATTTGGGCAATTAGCTCAGTTGGATAGAGCGATGGCCTCCGGAGCCATAGGCCGCGCGTTCGAATCGCGCATTGCCCACAAATCAAATTGATATGAGGTAA
>JBEKXR010000556.1:0-2860 GCA_049511935.1 Spirochaetia bacterium
CTGAGGCTCGGCGGAACTCCTTTGCGATCCCGTTCAGCGAGATCGTCGCGGTGAAATGGCTCTGGTCGTATGTCGGCGCCGCGCTCGTGTTCCTCGTGATCGCTTCCGTCTCCTCCAATCCCATGGGTACCCTTCGGGCTTCGGCGAGCTTCGCCTCCTTCTTCATGCTCGTCGGGATCGGCCAGATGCTGGTCATCACCCTTGGACCGGGCAACATCGATCTGTCCATCCCCTACGCCATCGGATTGACCGGCTTCGTCGCGATGAAAGTCATGAACGCCTCTGACGGAGGCATAGCGCTGGGTACCCTTGCCGGTCTCGCCACCGGAATGGCCATAGGCGGATTCAACTTCCTCCTGATCAGGCTGCTCCGCGTTCCCCCGATGATCTCGACCCTCGGCTCGGGATTCATCGTCCAGAGCGTCTCCATTGTGTTCTTCCGCGGACTTCAGATCAAACCGCCCGCAGGCCTGGCTGCTTTCGTGAACGTAAAGCTGGGCGGTATCCCCCTGCTCTTCCTCGTTGCGATCGCGATCGGTGTTGTCATGCACTTCGTGCTTACGCGGACCCGCTACGGGCGCTTCATCCATGCCATAGGGCAGAACACCAAGGCCGCAATGCTCGCCGCGATCCCCGTGGAGACGAGCAGGTTCGTGACATACGTCCTGTGCGGCCTGTTCTCCGGAATCACCGGGATACTGCTCTCGGCTTTCGGGGGAGGCGTGACGCTCGGCATGGGCCACGAATACCTACTGAACTCCATAGCCGTGCCGGTCATCGGAGGCAGCGCGATCGCAGGCGGGAACTCCAACGTGCCGGGGATCCTGGGAGCTTCGCTTCTGCTCCTCCTTATTCTCTTCGTGCTGAATATCCTTGGATTCACCGTCGGACTTCAGTACATCCTCACCGGCGTCCTCATCCTGGGCATCATCTTTGCCAGCGCCCAGGCGCGCAAGGCGATCTGAGAGGGACCTCAAAGGGAGCCGTGTTCTCCTCCCGCGGAGCGGGCCGCGGACGCGTTCTTTCTGTACTCCGTCGGACGAAGTCCGGCATACCTCTTGAAGAGAGAACTGAAATACGTGGGGTTTGGATACCCGACCATGTCGGCAATCTCGTAGGTCTTGTACGCCGTGCGCAAGAGCATCTCCTTTGCCCTTTCAAGTCGGATGCGCGAGAGATAATGGATGAAGGATACCCCCTCATTCTTGCTGAAGATCGAGCTGAAGTAGCTGGCGCTCAGGTTCACCGACCTCGCCACTTCTTCGAGAGACAGCTCGCAGCGACCGTAGTGGCGTTTGATGTATTTCTTTGCCTTCTCCAGTGCATGATGCTGGCTGCCCGTGCGGTCTGCCTCAAGGTAGTGGGCGATTGCGAGAAGCTGCTCCCGGAGCGCATTCAGGACTTCCGCGGCTGTCTGGTGAGCGAGCACGCCGTTCCAGGTTGCGACGGGATCGAGGACAACTTCCTCCACCGATCCGCCTTCCTCCATGATGATTCCTATGCAATTCGTGAGGATGCTGCTCACGTACATTTGAAGGTACGGGACGATGCGATCTCCTGCCCGGAGAAGGTCCCGAAGAAGGAGCTCGATATTCGCGCGGATTCCCTCCTCGTCCGAGAGCTTGACCGCCCAGATGAGCTCCGACTCGCTGAACACGGAGAGGGGCCCGGTTCCTCCGGGTTGCGGAACTGCCTCGTAGGCGATGACGCGGTCTTTTCCCGCGATGGAGGTGTAGGCGATCGCCTTCGTCGCTTCCTCGAAGGAGAGTCTCAGACCCTCGGGACCTTCGTGGATGCCGCCGATTCCAATCGAAACCGTGACGCCGGACAATCGTGCCGCGGACTGGCGGATCCGCGCAGCCGACCGGTCGATCTTCTGACGGAGAACGTCATCAGCCTCAGCCGACGCGCACACCAGGTGATTCGCGTCTCCGTCCTCCAGGTGAAAGAGACCGGGCTCCCGCTCCGCGGCGATGCGGAGAAAATCAGCGAACGCAAGCTCCAGCTCCCTTGATTCGCGCCCGCCCATGCCGGCCACCATGAGTCGATGGTCGTCCAGCTGCGCGATGAGGACTGCGAATCGCCTGCCCGGGAGCGGGAACATTTCTCGAGCGGCTCCTGCAAGTCCTTCGACGCGGGTGAGCCGGTTGTCGAGGATGTCGCGCAACAGGCGCTCCTGGATCAGCCGCCTCGAGAGCCCCTCCGTTTCCCGAAATGCGACCAGCTCCCGCGCGGCCGTTTTGCTCCGTTCTCGTTCCGCGCATATCCTCCGAAGGACCCTGGTGAGCTCCTCCGGATCGACCGGCTTCAGAATGTAGTCCTGCACGCCCAGTTTCAGGGCGCGCTGCGCGTAGCGAAAATCGTCGTAGCCGCTGATGATGATGACCGACACATCCGAAATGCGGGCCTTTACGCGCTCGATCAGCTCGAGGCCGTCGATGAAAGGGATGCGGATGTCGGTGATGATGATGTCGGGCCGGATTCGCTCAACGAGGGCAAGGGCCTGCTCCCCGTCCTCGGCCTCGCCCACGGGATCGATCCCCAGGCCGGCCCAGTCGACGCTTGTGGCGATGCCTGTGCGGATGATCTGCTCATCTTCAACCAGGACCAGTCTCGCCATGGTCGTCATTCTCCTTCAGCTTTGGAATCCGCACCGATACCGTCGTGCCCTTGCTCTTTTCGCTCTCGAATGAAAGGCCATACCCATTGCCGAAGACGAGAGTGAGACGCTCGTGCACATTCTTCAGCCCATAGCCGGCCCTGAGGTCCTCTGAGGTCCCGGGTGCGTCGAGGGATCTGCGCAACGCCTCCACCTGCGCGCTGCTCATTCCGATGCCGGAATCGGACACCGACAGAACGA
>JBEKXR010000557.1:0-2860 GCA_049511935.1 Spirochaetia bacterium
CGCCTGCTGTCGGAGGTCCACATCCCGCGCGCGGAGGAGCGCCTCCGGGGCTTTCCACACCAGTTCTCCGGCGGAATGCTCCAGCGGATCATGATCGCCCTCGCTCTTGCAAACGATCCTGAACTGCTCATCGCGGACGAGCCGACGACTGCGCTGGATGTCACGATCCAGGCCGAGATCATCGGGCTTCTGAACGAGCTGCGGACCCGGCGTCGGCTTTCCCTGGTGTTCATCTCGCACAACCTCTCGCTTGTGGGGCAGATCGCGGACCGTATCCTCGTCATGTACGCCGGTCTCGCGCTGGAAGCCGGACCCACGAGCGTAGTTCTCTCCCGGCCACGCAGCCCCTACACGCGGGCCCTGCTGAACGCCCTCCCGGCATGGGGGAGCCATTACAGCAGGGAAAAACTCCGCACGATCTCAGGGTCGGTTCCGGATCCGACTCACCACGAGCCGGGGTGTCCCTTCGTGCCGCGCTGCCCGCTCGTCATGGAGCGCTGCCGGATGGGAATTCCGCCAATGGTGCGCGACGAGAGGGAACAGCAGATCCTCGCGGCACCCGCCGAGGAGGCGTTCGGCAATGGAGCCTATCGCTGCATCCAATCCGGAGTGAAGACGTGAGCGCGGAGAACGCGGACCCCTTCATCCGGATGAGCGACCTGACCAAGGTGTACAAGCTGGATGCCGGCCTCTTTGCCGCCGCGGGCCGATGGGTCTGGGCATTGAACGGCGTCAGCATCGACATCCGCCGGGGCGAGAACTATGGGTTGGTCGGAGAATCCGGCTCGGGGAAGACGACACTCGCTCGTACGCTGGTGCAGCTTTTCCCGCAGACCTCGGGCAGGATCGAGTACTTCACCGCGGGCGATCGATGGGAGATCACGCGAAGCGATCCGCGTCTTCTCCGGCGGTTCCGCTCGGATGTGAAATACGTGTTCCAGGACCCCTCCTCCTCACTGGACCCGAGGATGGACGTGCTCCGCATTCTTACCACGGGATCCCGATATCACGATCGATCCCCGGACTCCGGCCGGCTCGTCTCGCGGGCGCGGGAATTGATGGAAGCGGTCGGCCTGAGGGCGGAGGACCTCGGCAGGAGACCCTCGGAGTTTTCAGGGGGGCAGCGCCAGCGCATCTCCCTGGCCAGGGCTCTTATCAGCAGCCCGAGCGCGCTGATCTGCGACGAGGTTGTCAGCGCCCTGGATGTTTCGATCCAGGGCCAGATCCTCAACCTCCTCATCGATTTGAAGCGGAAGTTCCACCTGACCATGGTCTTCATCGCCCACGACCTGACCGTCGTTTCCTACATGGCGGACCGCATTGGCGTTCTCTACGGCGGAAGCCTCATGGAAGAAGCCTCGACCTCGGCTCTGGTCGAAAGCCCGCTGCATCCTTACACGCAGCTTCTTTACAGCGCCATCCCCCGCCTCGGCGGGAAGCTGCCCGAGCGCGGATCGACAAGCGGCGTTCCCTACAACCCCACCCGACCTCCGTCGGGCTGCCCATTTGCAGGGCGATGCCCCCTCGAACAGGAGATATGCCGCACGGTGAAGCCCGAGCTCCGAGAGTTCAGGCCCGGCCACCGCGTCGCCTGCCACTTCGTCAACTGACCCGTGCCGCTCAACGTTCAGCCTGTCGAGTGGGCGAGCCGTCCCTCGAACTTCTGCTCTTCGGAAAAGACCAGTTTCATCTCCGGTGACAGCCGGGCATGAATCACGTCGGACACGCTGATGGTGCGCGGCTTCGTGCCCTTCTTCTCCAGGTGCGCCGCATAGTTGATCACGTCGGAGACAATGCGTCCCGTGTCGTTGAAGAACTTCACCTGGCCGAAGTCCATTCCGATGCGCAGGTGGATGTCATCCTTGATTGCCTTTTCGGGCTGCATGTTGAACACCGGGAGAGTCGCAAGGATCTCGAGGCCGCAGCTCACTGCGTGGGCAATACCTTCCTCCCCACGGAAGGCGTAGATGCCGCCATCTCCCGCCCAGCTCCAGATCCGTCCTTCCCAGTGGTCGAGCTTGCTCCTCAGGAACTCCCACAACCGGTAATACACCTTTTCCATCACCTTCGTCTTGTGCTTCTTCACGAGCTCGCTGTTCTGGCAGATGTCGATGGAGGCAATCGTGAAGGGGTATTCCCGCCCGTCCCGCAGCGCCCCCCAGTTGAGGAGCTTGTAGTGGTCATCGATATCGACCAGCTTCCGCTTCGCGAAATCGTAGTACTGGCCGGAACGCGAGAGGCGGTAGAGCAGGTTTTCCATTCCATCGAGCGCGACGACCCTGCTGTTCAAGGGCGAGCCGTCGAGCTCGAAGGTGAATGCAAACAGCTCCTTCAGCTTGCCATTCTTTTCCGATTCCTCCACGAGGATCTTCGCCGCGTTCAGCGGCGAGATGCTCACCTTGTGGTCCACCCCCGCGGTCGCTTGAATGCTGTACGCCCGATTCTTGAAGAGGTAGCCGCCCACGGCCTCGATGTCAGTGAAGGTGAGGCTCTTTCCGTACATCTCCACAAGGTCCTTCACAGGCGTCTCGTCGAACATGTGAGAAAGGATACGGATCACCGGAATCCGTGTCAATCGGACTGTCGCCCCACGGCGATTCTCCGAAAGGCTTCATCGGACTGAAATCAGGCCCTGAAGCCCTGAAGGGAATATACTTTACGGCAGTACGACTATGGTGAGCACGAAAGAGATACTGTGTCTCCTCCAGCAGCTGCGCCGCGACCCCAACGAGCGCCTTGTCATCACCTGGCTGCTCGACAAGCGGGAGAGACCGCAGGACATCGCAGATGCGGTGGCCCTCATGGCCCATGTCGCTGACATCCTGAACGGGGAAATCGACCTGTTCATCGGGAGCATGGG
>JBEKXR010000558.1:0-2856 GCA_049511935.1 Spirochaetia bacterium
GAACCGGGAGGATACCACGACCTCCACGGGGCTCGTGGCCAGATCCACCCAAAGGCTTCCCGCGGCTGCGCGCAGACCCGATACATCCGCTGCCCGTGCTGCGTCTCCATACTCGTGCGCTCCCGGGTTGTCGCCGACCATCACCCGTGCGCCGTGGGATTCGAGGGAATGGATGACCGCCTTGACGATCGCCGGGTGCGTCGTCGCCGCCCGCTCGGGCTGCCAGGCTGCGAGCATGTTGGGCTTGAGCAGCACCCGTTTCCCTTGCCAGTCGATGGCAAACCGCTCGATAAGCCCTTCGATCACATCTGGCGCGGTCTGGTAGGTTGCATCGGCGATAACGACACGTGAACGGCGTGAGGCTTCACCCATGACTGCCGAGCGTACGCGCAATCGTGAGGCGCTTCAAGCCGGCCAGCTCCCGGTGTGCGGCCCTGGTGCTGCAGTTCACTGACTTGAGCAGCGGTGGCCTCGCTCCCTCTGACTGCGTGATCGCTAATGCGTCCTTAGGCTGGGGCTTCGCGTTGGAGAATTTTCATATGTATATTACCTCTGAGGTAACAACGTGAAAAAGGGATTTGTCTCAGCTGCGACTCTAGTGTTTCTCCTTGCACTGGCTCCGGCATATGCACAGACAACGGACTTCTTTGAGCTTGTAAGGAATGGAACACCGCAGAGTGTGCAAGCCGCTATCAGTCAGGGCGCGGACGTAAAACCCCGGGACGTAAACGGCACTACCCCGTTGCACTTCGCCGCCCAGTACAACCACAACCCCGAGGTGATCACGGTGCTCGTGAAAGCCGGCGCGGACGTAAACGCGAAGGACAACAATGGCTGTACCCCACTGCTCATTGCCCTTGAGAACACCGAACTGCTTCCCGAGGCGATCATGGCGCTTGTGAAAGCTGGCGCGGATGCAAAGGTAACGAGCATAGAGGCCCCGTTGGTGTCTGCCCTCGGGAACAAATATTCTCCTGAGGTGATTGCGGCGCTGCTCCAAGCCGGCGCGAACGTGAATGCGAAGAACCCGAACGGCGCGACCCCGCTGATGTACGCCACGAACGGCGACAACCCTGAGGCGATGATCAGGGCATTTCTGAAAGCCGGCGCGGACGCGAAGGCGAAAGACAGTGACGGAAAGACAGCCTTCGATTACGCGCAGACCAACGAGAAGCTGAAAGGCACCGACGCATATCGACAGCTTCAGCAAGCGTCACAGTGAACCAGGGGACGGTTCCGGTGCGGATTGCAATCATGCGGCTTCGACAAATACGGAGACGACCGGTCGGCAGTGTACGCTACTGATGGCAAAGGCCCGATCAGTCCGATCCTGGGAGGAAGCGATGCGCAAATGACGATCGGTCACAGCCGTGCTTTGTGGCGGCCTTCGGTAAGGAATCAGGGAACGCATGCAAAAGATGACAAGGGCAGACCCTTGGCCATTCGTGCTTGAAAGGATTGGCTCCTCTCGGTAGAATCCTCTGGAAAACACAGAAGACCATGAAAAAAAACAAGGTTGCACCGAAGAACAGCTCCACTGCGGGCATTTCACGAATTGCCCGGGCCCTCAAGGTGTGCGGCCATCCCGTCCGCCTGAAGCTGCTTCGCGCTATCGAGAGCAGCGAGCCCTGCGTATCCGAACTCTGGCGCTGCGTCGGCGAGCCGCAGCCCGTGGTCTCCCAGCACCTTGCCGTGCTGAAGCGCGAGAAGATCGTGGCCTCCCGCATCGAGGGGAACAGGCGGATCTACTCCGTGACCGATCCCTGGGTGAGGGAGCTGATCGGGAGGTTGCCCTAGGTCCCATGCACGAATGGGCTCTCGCCGATGCCGTGATCGAGGCGACATCCTCAGCGCTTGCCGGGAGGGATCCGTCCTGCCTGCGCGGCGTGACGGTCACCGTCGGAGAGCTGCAGGCAATCGACCATGAGATCTTCCGCTTCGCCCTGAGCACCCTCCTGGAGGAACGGCCCTTCCGCACCGCGACCTACCATCTCGAAACCGAGCCTGCCCGGTTTCTCTGCGGGGCCTGCGAAAGGGAGTGGTCCCTCGCCGAGACCCGGGCTCTCGACGATCAGACCAGGGAAGCAATCCATTTCCTTCCGGAGGCGGCGCACGCCTTCATCCGATGCCCCTCTTGTAGAAGCCCCGACTACCGGGTGCAGACGGGAAGGGGGGTCAGCATCGCCAGCCTCACGCTGGACTCCTCCGAAAGCTGCGCATGATCGATCCCCGCGGCGCAGTGGTGCAGAGGCGCCTCGCCGGGGTCGGCAGGGTTGCGGCGTTCTGCTCCGCCAAGGGAGGAGTCGGGAAGACACTGTGCACGACCGTGGCGGGCCTCGCCCTGGCCGGCCAGGGGAAAAAGGTCGGCATCCTGGATCTCGATTTCCAGGGAAGCTCCGCCCATGTTTTCCTCGGAGTGCCTCCGCGTTTCCCCGAGGAAGAGAAGGGTCTCCTTCCCCTGCCCGTGACGGACGGGCTCTGCCTGATGAGCGCGGCGGCCTTCGCGGGAAACCGGGCTCTCGCGCTGAGAGGCCCCGAGGTCTCCGATGCGATTCTCGAGCTGCTGGCCGTGACCCAGTGGGGCAGGCTCGACCTCCTCCTGATCGACATGCCTCCGGGAATCGGTGAGGAGGTGCTCGACCTCGGGCGGCTCGTCCCTCGGATGGAGGCGCTGGTCGTCTCCACTCCGTCCGCGGCATCAACGGCGGTCGTGGCGAGGCTCCTTGCATTCCTGGCAGAGATGCGAATCGTCGTTGCCGGTGTCATCGCGAACATGGTGCGCGGAGACTCTGAATCGGTCCGGGAAATGGCGCGCAGGTTCACGGTGCCCTTCGCGGGCGAGGTGGATTTCGAGCC
>JBEKXR010000559.1:0-2851 GCA_049511935.1 Spirochaetia bacterium
GGACTTTCACCATGGAGACGACCTTTTCAATGCCCCGAGCATATGCGATGCGGGCAAAAGCCGCAAGTGCCGCGGGAGGCCGCTCCCGTGAGCCATTGCATGGCCAACAGGAATTGCTTGGCCTCTTTGAAGCTGCAGAACCTAGACTCAGCGGCTACCTGATGTCCAGCCTGAAGTTGGCCCACCGTCGGACGACCAGCATGATCGGCATCACGGCCCCGAGCGTCCCTGACCACTGCGGCTACAAAAGGAAGGATCGTGTGGTGGTCGTGCTGGACGGACCCTGCGCCGGGCCGTAGACTCCCGGGACCCGGATGCCTGTCTGCCGCATGAGGACAGTCATCTGCGCCCTGTGCTGGATCTGGTGCTTGACCAGGGATGCAAGGACGCCTGCTCGCGTCCACCTGCCTCCGCGTACTGCGGACCAGTTCAGGCATGGAGTGCGCTCTCTTCTCGTAGTGCGAGGCGATCTCCGTGCTGAATGAGGCCTTCGGGAGGTGTCACATCAGCGGCAGGCCCTCCGCGTGTCGCGCCACCGCCACCACTGTTAAATGTTGGCAGTCCGGCAACCAAGTGTCGGGCGACGCAGGCGCTCTGTCCTTGAGTTCCGGGACGGTATGTGCCTCCAAATGGCGGGATACCTCCAACGAGAAAGAAGTTCTTTCAAAGGTCGTTTCAGTATCAAAAGAAAGCGATCAAAGGGTTGTTGCCGTAGTTCGCAACGAAGACCCGTGACAGATCGGGCTCGGGGCCGTTAGAATGGGAAGGGGCAGGAAGGGAACAATGTGAGAAAGCGAATAGGCGTTGCTGTAGCTCTTGCAGGCCTTGTTGCCCTCTCTTCAGTGCATGCTCAGACGACGGACTTCTTTGGACTCGTTTCTGCCGGTACGCCGCAGCAGGTGCAGAATGCCATCAACCAAGGTGCAAAGCCCAACGCTCAAGACAAGGTCGGTTGGACCCCGCTGATGTTCGCTGCAAAGTATAACCCAAATTCTGAGGTGGTTACAGTGTTGATTGATGCCGGCGCGAACGTGGAGGACCGAAGCAAAGGGGGTACAAGCGCGCTGATGGCTGCTGCGGGCGGTACCTTCAACCCCGAAGTGATCACGGTATTGCTCAGAGCCGGCGCGAAGGTGGAGGACCGGGATGCGGACTTCACGACACCGCTGATGGTGGCCGCAGCTTACAACCCTAATCCCACAGTGATCTTGGCGCTGCTCACAGGCGGCGCGAAGGTCGATGATCAGGCTCCAGGCGGCATAACCCCGCTGATAATGGCCGCTTCCCGCACTTCGAATCCCGGGGTAATCACCGAATTGCTAAAAGCCGGTGCTAAGTTTGATAGTCGCGATCCGAACGGTCGAACCCCGCTGATGCATGCAGCCGAAAACAACCAGAACCCCGAGGTGATCACCACACTCTTGAAGGCCGGCGCAGACGGGAAAGCAAAAGACAGTGCGGGAAAGACAGCCTTTGATTATGCGCAGGACAACGAGAATCTGAAAGGCACCGACGCCTATCGACAGCTTCAAGAAGCGTCACAGTAAGTGGTTATGATGCGCCTTGCAGTTTCCTGGAGGGCATTGATGATCAAGGTGGTGGGTGGCTGTATACTGGATTCCTCAAAGACCCGGGACTCCAAGAGGAGGACGGTAGATGGCCTTCTTCTCGCTTGTGGCACGAGCAGTGACCACGTCAGTAAGTTTGGCAGGCCACCCGCCGCCGTTCCGCACCGACAAGATAGCACGCCACCGGCGATGCTTGATAGTAGGATGGAGTCACCAGCGCCTTCCAGGAAGTCTCCTGTTACGAAAATCCACTATGCAAGCCATTTGTCTCCATCAGAGGTCTTTCCGCTGCGATGTTTGCGGGCACTTTCGTTGTTGCCCGGACATACTCCCGCCCATGAGCTGAGGTGTCGCGCATCCCCAAACTGCGCCATGTTTACCCCGATCTCGGCGACGACGTTCTCGGCCGCTCTCTGATTGATGCCCGGGATCGTATCAAGGAGCGGGATATGCTGAAAAAAAGGCTTCATTTGCTCCTCGATCTTCGCATCAAAGCGCTCGATCATTTCATCCAGACCTCGAATCTGTCGCATGTACTCCCGCAGTAAAAATCGATGATGATCCGTCAGGCGTCCTTCCAAAGAGTAACGCAGCCTCTTTCTTCACTTTCAGCTTTCCGCGAGCAAGCGCCGCAAGTTTCTCGGGATCTTCCTCGCCCCCTACGATCGCCAGCAGCATGTCCCATCCGGATTTCCCCATGACGTCCCTCGCCACGGAAGACAGCTTGATATTCGCGTCTTCAAGCACCTTCTGAACACGGTTGACGACCGACGACCGGTCCTGGATCAGGTTTTTCCTCTCCCGGGTAAGATCTCGAAGTTGTCGGATCTCCAACGGTGGGATGAAACTGGCTTGCAGCAGTCCGTGCTGCAGCAGCTGCGCGATCCACTGGCAATCCTTCACGCCCGTTTTCCGTCCCGGTACGTTCTTGATGTGTTTCGCGTTGACCAAGATCACCTCGAAGTCCGCTTCCAGAATATTGAAAATCGGCTTCCAGTACACGCCGGTGCTCTCCATGGCAACGTGGGTGCATCCCGCTCTCTCAAGCCATTCGCAGAGCTTCAGCAGCCCATGCGTCATCGTGCTGAACGAGCGGACCTCATTCAGGTCCCCCTTATCATCGACGCCCTTGCGCAACAGATTCGCTGCCAGGCCTTCCTTGTGGACGTCAATGCCACAGCAACATCGATGCTGAACATCCATTCCAACACCTCCCTTCAAGAGCGGAAGTTGGCAAGGGATGTCACGGGCTAAAAAGAGTCTGCTACACGTACTTCTCGCTG
>JBEKXR010000560.1:0-2842 GCA_049511935.1 Spirochaetia bacterium
AAAGCGCTGGAATTGGACCGCGTGTAGTCGTATCGCGACCAGTAGTCGTTGAAGGAGTCTTCGGCCTCCTTCTTCGTCACGTAGTGAAGCTGCACCATCTGATCGAGAATTTCGCGCTGGAGCCGCCGCGCCCGCTGGGGGTTGCGGATCGGATTGTTGAGGGCGGGGCTGGCCAGCTGGATGACCAGCATGGCGGACTCGGCGACCGTGTCCTCCTGGACGGGATGGTTGAAGTAGAATTTGCTGGCCGCCTGGACCCCGAGGTTCCCTGAGCCGAAGGGCATCTCGTTGAGGTACATCTCCAGGATTTCCTGCTTCGTGTAGCGCCGCTCCATCTGGATGGCCCACCACAGCTCCACCACCTTGCGCTTCAGGGAGATGTCGGTGCGGTCCGCGTACAGCCGCCCGGCAAGCTGCTGTGTGATTGTGCTGGCCCCCGACACGTAGCGGCCGGTGACGATATTGAACATCGCCCGGGTCAGTCCGCGGAAGCTGAATCCATGGTGGGAGTAGAAGTTTCGATCTTCCCGCGTGAGGAGGGCGTCGACGAGGTGCTGGGGCACCTGGTCGATCGTGACCGGCTCCCTGTTCTGCTCGCCGAAAAACTCCGTGATTTCCCGGTCGTTGATATCCAGGATCCTGGTGGGAAGGGCTACTTGCGGACCCCCGAACTGCTCCTTGGTGGAGATATTCCGAGTGGCGGCAAGGGCGATCCCGAGGGTGACTCCGAGAAGAATGGCGACTGCAAAGGATACGACCAGCAGGATCTCGAACGGGGAGCGCTTGCGGGGAAGAGGACGCACTGAGAAAACTTATGGGAAGGGCGATGCTTTGTCAACCGGTGCGGTGCCGCCGGTGCGGTGCCGCCGCGCCAGAGGGGACGTTTGACGAGCCACGAAAAAAAAGAGGCCGGCCCCCGAAGGAGCCGGCCTGCCTGGTGTGGTGCCGTTCGACATAGTAAACTGGGAGGGGAACTACATCTTGGACACCAACACCTTTCTTATCGTCATCCGCCATCCGTGAACTTGAGCGCTATTTCATCCTGATCAGCTGCAAGGGGTCCCTGGTGCCCGCCTTGGTCCGCACCTCGAAGTGGAGATGCGGTCCGGTGGCGCGCCCTGTATGACCCACCGCACCCAGGATGGAGCCTGTGCTCACCGGTTCTCCAATAGTAACATTGATCGCCGACAGGTGTCCATAGACGGTCTGGTATCCGCCGGGGTGGGTCACGACGACGTACCGGCCGAGCGGATCGCTCACGCCGACCTCTTCCACCGTGCCATCGCGCGCCGCATGCACAGCCGTGCCGTCCGGGGCCCCGATGTCGAGGCCCGCGTGGAACTCCCTGCCCCCGGTGAAAGGGTCGCTTCGCCACCCGTACAGGGAGGTGATCCACCCCTTGTCGATGGGGTTGCGGTAGAGGATGCGGAGGAAAAATGCGCGCTCGACCCTGGAAAACGACTCGTCGGGGAAGAAGGACATGGGTTCCCATCGGCCGTCGTCGCGCGCCACCTGCAGCTTCAGGGGGCGCTTGCCCGCGGCAAGCCGGGTGGAGAGAACCATGGTTTCCAGCTCCCCGCGGGGAGGGTCGCTCACGAAGAGGCCGTCCTGGCTCGGGATGAGGATTTCTGCCCTGGCGCTGAAGGCATCCTTGTTCTCGGCGCCGTTCAGGGTGGCCAGGGTGTCATAGCGCAGCCCCAGCCGCGCGTTCAACGAAAAGAGGTCTTCCGTCTGTTTTCGGGTATACGCGAAGATGTCCAGTCTGGGGAGAACGCCCGGCTCGCCCGTTCGTGCTTCCATGACCTGGCGGAACTCGTCCAGCTCCGTCTGCTGCTGGATGAAGAGCGCGTCGTCATGGCTGAGAACACGCACGACAGGGTACTGCTCCGTGGCACCCGCAGGCCCGCACGGCAGCACAAGGACGAGCGCGATGACCGGCAAAAGGTGTTCTTGCTTCACTCACTCCCATTCTCGGCAGGAAGGGGGCGCACCTTTCGAGCCTTTGCCGCGCCGCGTGCCTGCCCGATCAGCCAGAGAAGGCCTGCCCACAGGGCGACGACCCCTGCACCGATGATCCAGAGCCCGCGGACGATGAGCGCCGCGGCCAGGTACACGCCGGCAACTCCGACAATGACCATCAACACCGCGAGGAGACCGGAGAGGAGGGTGCGCCGGGGCTTCCCGGCATCCCTCACGGCCTTCCGCCTCCTCTGCGCCGCCCGCACCGCGAGGAAGATGATTCCGCCAACGATAAGAGCAAGCACCGTGATCGTGTACGCCTGCCGGGCGGTAGTCGCGAAGAGCCAGAGGGGCCAGGCGATCAGGAACCCCAGGCCGGCGCTCCCGGCCACGAGCAGGAGGAGGAACCCGACTTTCCGGCCTCCCTCGATCCACGCGGCGATGGCTTTCCGCAGACCGTTCTTCACGAGGACCCCGCCGCCGCAGGCGGATTCGCCGCCGCCGGAGGCGGATTCTCCAGGTCGGCGAGCGCCTTGCGATATGCCTCGGCGTCCGCCGTTTTTCCCAAGGCGTCTGCGGCGGCGATGAGCCCCGCCAGCGCCTTCTTCATGTCATCCTTGAACCCGAGGGTGGTGGACACGAGATACGAGCGCTGGAAGTAGTCGAAGGCGGAGCCCTGATCCCCCTTTTTCGCAGCGATCAGGCCCAGGGCGTACAGGTCCTTTGCGATTCCCGGGGAGCTTTCCACCTGCTTGTCGTACGAGAGGGCAAGGGAAGCGTTTTTGAGCGCTTCGTCGTACTTTCCGTCGCGCGAGTACACGGAAGCGATCATGTAATAGTCCGAGGCGGCCTCGGCAAAGTACTTGTTCGACAGGTTCGTTTT
>JBEKXR010000561.1:0-5375 GCA_049511935.1 Spirochaetia bacterium
TCGAACGTCTTGAACGAATCCATAAGGCGTATCAAGATCGCAACGAGAATGACGGGACTGAGGAGAGGCAATACCACAAACCGCAGGGTCTGCCAGCCTGACGCCCCATCTACCCGAGCACCTTCGAGCGGCTCCAAAGGGATCGCCTGCAGCCCGGCGAGGAGGATGAGAGCAATGAAAGGCGTCCATTCCCAGATGTCCGCGATCATTACGGAAGGCAACGCCGAGGCGGGCATACCCGTCCAGATGATCGGCGGCAAATGGAGTAGAGAGAGGAAATAATTTAGCATGCCCATGTCGGGGTTGTACATAAGCCTCCAGATGATCCCGACGATCAGAGGGGTCATTATAGCGGGAATGACGAGAACCGTTCTTAATGAGTTGATGATTCTCTGCCCGATCCTGTTCAAGATGAGCGCGACAATGAGCCCGAGCACTAGCTGTAAAGGCACAGTGCCGAGCAGGTATAGCGCCGTCACGGTAAGGGAGGTGCGAAAGTATGGGTCCTGGAAAAGTATGGTGGAATAATTGCCGAGCCCGACCCAACGCCAAGGCTTATTAGCCTGGATGACGTTCCAATCGAAAAAACTCAAAGTAAGCGAAAAAAAGAGGGGAAATATAGTGATGGCGAGGAGAACACCAACGGTTGGAGCGATAAACAGGAGCATCGTTCTCCTACGCCTGAGAAAACTGATAACCATGGTTTTGCCTACTCTGTTTTCGCCTGATCGGAATGATACTATTGAAAGGGGGCCATACAGTACTGTATGGCCCCCTTTCCGTCGTTCGTTTCTAACTTCAAATATCCCCATTTCTTGAGAACGAAAGCGAACTATGTGTTTGCGTCGTCGAGAGCCTGCTGGGAACTCTTTGACCCGGTCATCACTTCAGAGAGCGCAACTTCCAGCGCATCGGCAAGCTCGGAATAAGCACCGAGCCTCGGTCGTCCCTCCGCGATGGGCAGGGATTCTAGCATGCCCTTGTATTCAACATGCTTGGCTCGCTCCTTCGGATCCATGAGCCCGGAGTAGCGCGAGCCCGGCTGTGCCAGCGCCAAAACTGGGTCAACCTTCTTCGACGTCACCCATACAATGAACTCCCACGCCGCCTCCTTGTTCTTGGAATCCTTTGGAATCTGGAAGCTCCAGCCCCCGAAAGTGGGCGTCCTTTTTACGCTTCCGTCGGATTGAGGCTGACCAGGGACAAACGTGAATGCAAACTTGTCTACGATTTTCGATTTGGCAGGATTTTCGAAAGTGGGAGCCGCGTTCTGCCACTGGATCGTCATGGCAGCCGTCCCCTGCGCGTAGGCGTTCGCATTTTCATCCCAGTCGTAGGTGAGAACTCCCGTGGGCGCAGACGGAATCAGGCTCTTGAAATAATCGAGTGCGTCGACTGCGGCCTTGCTGTTGATGGTCGGGTTGAACTTCGAGTCGAACCATGAGCCACCAAAGGACCACAGCATATTGTCGTACGTGCACTGAAGCTGAACGCCGCGTCTGCCCATGAAGGTGATTCCGTAGACTCCTGGTTCTTTTTGGTTCAGAAGGTTGGCCGTGTCTCTCAATTCATCCCAGGTTTGCGGAACTTTCACGTTGTATTTCTTGAAGATATCAGTGCGGTAATAAAGGCCGAACACCGCTTGGATAAAAGGAAGGCCATAGATTCTGTCCTGCCACATGCATTGCTCGGAGACGACGGCGGGAATGAAATCGTCCAATGCGAGCGTGTTATGATCAGTCCGCAAAATGTACTCTTCGACAGGAATCGTCCATCCCTCACCGGCATACTGGCCCACCCAGACGCAGTCCACGTGAACGACGTCGTAGGAGCCGCTCCCCTGGGTGAGGGCAACCATCTGCTTTTCCTGCAGCGTTGGGTACGCAAGGATATTGATGTTGACCTTTATTCCGGTGAGTTTCTCGAAATCTGGTACGATTTTTGAGATTGCATCGGCCCTCGGCTCCGCGACCATGGCGACATTTAATGTTGTGCCGGCCCAAGGCTTGGTCTTGTAGGTTCCGAACTCGAAGCCGGGTGGCACCTTCATTGTATCTCTCACGTCTGCCGCGAAGAAGGGGAATGCAGCGCCGACGAGGAACAGCATTCCTACCAACAGGACGAATATTCTTTTCTTGAACATGTTACCACCTCCCAATTTGTGGACCAAAAGGATTTTTCCGAAAACTTGCTATTAAGCTCCCAAGCGTGTAAACTTTTCCTCACCTCCTTTCTTTTTTATGTTCATAAACATTGGACTCGCCTCACCTCCTTTCTCCATCCTGCAGGCGATGCGCGTTATTGCGCTGTAAGACCTCGGTGGATTGCCAGGATGGCGCCCGTCATGAACACCGTATCCCGGCGTAGCCCCGATTTGTGATTAATTCACCTCGGTAGAGGCCAACCACCTCCTTTCGCTGGCCACAAAGTCTTCCTGCTATTGAGCAGTTAGGCCGCCGTCCAACACATGTATGGAGCCGGTCATAAACTCGGCATCATCCGATGCGAGGTAGAGCGCGGCCTGCGCTACGTCCTCGGGCGACCCGGTGGAGAGGCTGCCAGTTACGCTTTTCCTCCGCCTTGTTTCCATCGGGCTTGTAGTGGCCGACCACGGAGTCTCCCTGGGCCGTGTCAATCATGCCGGGACACAGGCAATTGACGCGCACATTGTACGGCGCGAAATCCAGGGCCATGCTCCGCGACAGGTTCACGATCCCGCCCTTGGAAGCCGCATAGCAGGAAGCGTCCGCCGCGCCTACCAGGCCCGCGACCGATGCCATGTTGATGATTACCCCACATTTTCGTTGCATCATACCTGGCAGGAAATGCCGGGAGACGAGGAAGATGCCCTTCAGGTTCGTATCGAGGACACTGTCCCACGTTTCCTCATCCAGGTCGATGACCCGACCAGGCCTCCAGATGCCGGCATTGTTCACGAGGATGTCGACTCTCGGATAATCCTTGAGAATTCTCATGGCGACCGCTGCGACTTGATCCGCTTTGGATACGTCCGCGACGTAAAACGTGCAATCTCCGCCGTCGCTGCGGATGCTCTTGCATGTCTCCTCGCCGCGGACGGCGTCCCTTCCGATCAGAGCCACGCGCGCGCCTTCATGAGCAAAGAGACGTCCGATGGCGGCGCCGATGCCAATGGTCCCTCCCGTTACCACTGCTACTTTGCCCTCAAGCCGCATGTTCTGCCCTCCTCATCCACGTAAGCTTCGAGTGGTCTCGTGGCACTTCTCTGTGAACAGACCGACGTCCACTGAATAGCAAAGGTATTTCACACCTGCTGCGCGCCACTTCCTGGCCCCTTCGATCGTGTCAACAAAAGTCCCCACTACCACGTTACGTGTCAGACACTCATCCACAATAGTCCTCATCGCTTCCGTCACACGAGGGTTGTCAACATCACCCGGAACACCCAGCGACTGCGAAAGGTCATAGGGCCCGACAAAGATGATGTCCACGCCTGGCACCGAGAGGATCTCCCGTATGTTCCTGACGGCCGCCACGCCTTCTAGCTGTAGGACGACGACGGTCGTGTTCGCTTGGGAAAAGTACTCGTAGCGGTCGAGCGAGGAATAGCTGGCTGCCCGGACGAACCGGCACACCCCTCTCATGCCCAGCGGAGCGAAACGCGCCACATGCACCACCCTCTCCGCATCCTCCTTGCAGCTGATGTTTGGAGCCTGAATCCCACCGGCACCTACGTCCAACACCTCTGAAATCAGAGACGGAGTATCTTGCTTGACCCGAACGATTGGGAAGAGGCCTGTCACCTCGGCTGCCCTGATGAGATTCTGGAGGGACAGCACGGTGTTCGGCCCGTGTTCCAGATCCAGGACCACGAAATCGAAGCCCGTCTGACCCATGATCTCGATGAAGGCGGGATCGAGCGACTTTGAAAAGGTCCCCACGACCATCCCCTGAGACATCACCTCCCGGAAGCGCTGAACGGGGCTTGCCCGGCCGGAGTTCCACATTATCTGACCATCCTTTTCACACTGAACCGAAATGCTGGAATCGAAATCACGTTGCATTTAGAGCCTATCATTATGTGCGGGCTCCTGTCAAGAGAATTTCTGAAACATAGTTTCACATAACCTCTGGACGACTGCTTCGCTCTGTAGTACTAATGGTACATTACCTCAGAATGTGATCCATGGAAGGACGGCTCATGAACAAACCGGCTCGCGCTAAGGCGGTCGTCAAGACGATGTGGATACTCGAGTGCCTCTCTCACGAGAGGAGCGTTGGCATCACCGAGCTCACTCGGCGTGTCTCCGCCAAGGCGGATGGCCTGCGGATGAACAAGAGTACTGTCTATCGGTTTCTCGCCTCCCTCAAAGAGCTTGGTTTCGTTCGACAGGATGCCGCGACCGAACAATACAGCCTCACTCTCAAGCTCTTCGAAATCGGTATGTGCGTCCTCGACCGGCTGGAGCTTTGGCGCGAAGCGGAGCCGGTGCTGAAGGAGATCGCCCACCTCACTGGGGAGACCATTCACCTCGCGACGCTGGAAGAGAACAGCCTTGTTTACCTTGGAAAGATTGAATCTACAAAGACCCTTCGCGTCTCCATGATGTCGCGTGTCGGCCAGACTGCGCCGACCCACTGCACCGGAGTCGGGAAGACACTTCTGGCCTATCTTCCTCCGTCCCGGCTCAGCCAGATACTCCCGAAGGAGAGACTCTTTCGCTACACGCCCAGGACTTTCACGCGCAGGGTTGACCTGGACAGGGAGCTCGCCTCCGTCCGGGAGAAAGGGTACGCGATCGATAACGAGGAGCACGAGACCGGGGTTCGCTGCGTCGCCGCCCCGGTGCGGGACAACAAGGGAGCCGTGTGTGCCGCGGTGAGCGTTTCTGTTCCGACAGTAAGGTTCCCTGATAAGGAGATCCCTCAGTACAGGGACATCATCGTTCGGGCGGCCGAGGAGATATCGAAGAGGATAGGCTATCGCGCGCCGCACGACGGGGGTGTACCCTTGTCCGAGAAGCAGTCCCGAGCGAGGCGGCGGGGTCGGCAGCGAAGGGCGCCGAGTGTTTCCAGAATCCAGTAGCGTATTCGGACATGGTGATGTTCTCGTGGCGGATCGTGAACATTCTTCAGCTGGCCTCGCACCAGTGCAGCACATCATCATGACGAGTGAATCTAATTGAGACGGCGCTACTGCGGAACCTCGCGGGATGACATGCCTGCTTTAGCGCGCTTGAAATCGTCCGGTCGGAAGACTTTCATGACGGTTTTTGTCATCCTGTCTTTTGTTGGAAGAGTCTGCTTAGTCTCGTGTACCAGTCAACCAAACCGACATGAAACAGGCGACCTCTCGAAAATGCAACGATCCCATCGTCTGAGAATCCAAGTGTAGC
>JBEKXR010000562.1:0-2836 GCA_049511935.1 Spirochaetia bacterium
GACGTCAATGCTATTCCAAACGCCGTTAGTGGTCGAACGGCTCGTTCTTCCGGCAAAGAACACATCGAAAAGCAGGTACGAACAGAAGAAGACCACTAGCAACGCGAATACAAGGTACTTCGTGCTATCAGGTGTGGCTTTTGAAGTCGTGTTGGCCATTGTTGCGCTCCTTCTGCCCTCATCTCGAGGAAATAGCTGAAAAATGCCTGAAGCCGTACAGGTACCAGCCAATGTTCCCGGGCGACACGGCCCTGATCAAGGGTGGCGCGTTACTCTGCGGACAAGTCTTGGAATGCTGGCCTCACTTCGGAAAGGTGCACCGAAACAGCCGAGGAGATGAGCGCTGCGGCGATCGCCGCCCACAGGGTCTCTATTGGCCTACCCCGAAGTATTTGAACCCCACGGCCTCGACGACCGGGCGCCTGTAGATATTCCTCAGGTCGAAGAACATCGGCGTCGAAAGGAGTTTCTTGACTCGCTCCAGATCGAGATTTCGGAATTGGTTCCATTCTGTGAGTATGACGAGGGCGTCGGCTCCTGTGATGGCATCATACTCATTACGGGCGAACACGACTTTCTTTCCCAGCGGCTTCAGCCGCCACGCGGCCTCTTTCATGGCTGCAGGGTCCCACACGCGGAGATGAGCGCCACGGGACGCAAGCCCTTCGCAGATCGTAAGCGAAGGTGCGTCTCGCATATCATCAGTGTTAGGCTTGAAGGAAAGTCCTAAAAGGGCAAGGGTCTTTCCGGAGACGCTTCCCAGCCCGCTCTCAATTTTGTCCACCATTCGCGCTTTTTGCCGTTCGTTCGCCTGGATCGTGGCTTCGAGGAGGGATTGGCATTCGCCGTGTTCACGGCCGGTCCGTGCAAGGGCTTGAGTGTCCTTGGGGAAACAGGACCCGCCATAGCCCGGTCCGGCGTGCAGGAACTTGGCCCCGATGCGCCCGTCCCTTCCCATCGCGCGCGCCACTTCCTGGACGTTCGCTCCAACCTTCTCGCAGAGATTCGCCACTTCGTTGATGAAGGTGATCTTTACCGCGAGAAACGCGTTTGAGGCGTACTTTATCATTTCCGCGGTCTCCAGGCCCGTTTCGATGTACGGGGACTCATTCAGTGAGAGAGCGCGGTAGACTTCCTTCATAGCTTCCCGCGCCTGCGGACGGTCTGCGCCGATGACCACCCGATCAGGATGCGTGAAATCTTGCACTGCGGAGCCTTCACGGAGAAACTCAGGGTTGGAAACAACGTCGAACTGATAAGCTGCGCCGCGCCGGGAAAGCTCGTCTCCGATCCAGGAAGCGACCTTTCGCCCGGTGCCCACCGGCACCGTGCTCTTGTCGACAATGACCTTGTGACCGTTCATCGCCCGGCCGATTGCGCGCGCCGCCTCTTCGACGTGCCGGAGGTCAGCACTCCCATCTTCGGCAGGCGGGGTGCCGACCGCAATGAAAATCACGTCGTTGGCCCGGACTGCAGAGTCGAGATCTATGGTGAAAAAAAGCCGCCCTGCCGCGGCAGTGCGGGCCACCACGGCATCCAGTCCAGGCTCGAAGATGGGAATTTCTCCCCGCTTCAACCGCTCAATCTTGCCGGCATCCACGTCTACGCAGGTGACCGAGTTGCCGAAATCCGCAAGGCATGCGCCGCTCACCAGGCCGACGTACCCCGTGCCGATGACCGCGATAGTGCTCATTGGTTGATGATGTCCCGCAGGCCGGCCGCGGACGGCGCCTTGCCGTCATCGTCCGACGGGCTGCTGGTCTCGGCATAGAGGAGCACCACGCCGGGGCGACCGCTCATCGAGTGAGCCCGCTCCAAGTCCGCTGTGCGGACGAAAACCATCCCGTGACGCTCGCAGATGAACTCGAGAAGAAAGTCCAGCTCGCTCGCCCCCGCGAGGACCAGGGTGCTCGCCCCGTCCGCCCTCGCCTTGATCACGAACTGCTCGATCCGCGTCCGGTATTGATCCGCGTTTCGCGCGGCGCGGCGGAAGTACCCCGCGGTGCGCCGCGCGACCTCTCCGACACCTTCCGGTGTCATGGCGTAGTGGATGCTCTTCGTGGAAAGACGGGTGAGCTTGACCCAGCCTTTCTCCGCGAAGCGCCTGAGCAGGGCATTGGTCATGCCCAAGGAGAGACCGGCACGGGTAGCGAGCTCGCGCTGGGTGATGCGGGCCTGCGTGCGCTCGGCCTCGCCGAGGCTTTCCATGAGGAAAAGCTCTGTATCGTTGGATATCATTTGATAATAATTCTTCCGTGGGCACCCGGATGGGGTCCTGACTCCTTTGACAGAAAACACTCGCATGAGACGGAGGCGGCCGGAACGCGCACTCTGCCGTATGCGGGCATGGGCTTCAGAACGGGAAGCCGGTCCTATTGCGGCCCCGGCGGAATCGTTCAAAAGCTGAACAATAGTCTAACACGGACTTTGGTGCATATCAATACAAAATCCGCACATGTTTCAATTTTCGCGGAGAGTGCTGCCATTGACCAGAGCAGCTTGCGAATGGATGATCTTGTCGTGAGTGAAAGGGGTCCCATGAACATCGAAAGCAAAGGTCGCGTCAATGCGGTTGCGCCCATTCGGATATGCGACATTGGCGGATGGACGGACACCTGGTTTGCAAAGCGAGGCGCCATATTCAACATTGCTGTCTACCCTTATGTGGAGGTCCAGCTTTCAGAGAAGCAGGGCTCAGAAAAGGCTTCCATCGCGGTCAACTTGGAGAATTTCAATTGGAGTTACGTCGTTGACCCCGGGAACATATCGTACGGCCCTCACCCGCTGATTGACGCCGCCATAGACAGCATTGGCCTGGCTGCCAACATCTCACTTG
>JBEKXR010000563.1:0-2835 GCA_049511935.1 Spirochaetia bacterium
CATGGGCTAGTTTGCGCGCCAAATCGGTGTTTGGATCAAATATCCCAGCCAACTCGATCGATCGACCTCGACCGCGCAGAATTCGGACAGCTTCCGCCCGTTCCTTGCCGATCAACCCTGCGCCGAAAAGTACGACGCGTTCGTTGCTCATTGCCTGGTCTCCTCGATCCTACGCAGTTTCCAGAGGGTCTTGCTCGGAAGGCCTTCGTCGGTTCCCAAGTACTTGGGCCAACAATCGCGCACGTGCACAAAACAGCCGGAAAAGCTGCACCGGTCGGCTGAGACGAAATCGCGGACAAAGGCCACCGGCTCGCTCATGGCGACGGTGGTTCTGACCTCTGCCCCGGCCTGTCGAATCGACTGCAGCATGTCGGTCTCCACGGCTCCGGGAGCAAGACATACCGCGGCGAAATCCCCCTTGCCGGCAAGGTCCTCGTGCAGATTTTCGATCGCCCGAACCATGGCTGTCTTTGCCGCAGAATAGGCCGGGAAAAGCGGGTAGGCGTATGCAGACCCGCCGCCCGCAAACCCAACGATCCGACCGAAGCGGCTGTTTAGCATGGTTGGCAGCGCACCCTTCACCACGGCCAGGTTGCCGACTACGTTCACCGCATAGCAATTCAGCCAATCCGCAAGGTCGGCCTCCAGCAACGGACCCTTGGGACCTACGACGCCCGCAGCCAACACGACTGCGATTTTCTTCGAAGGATGCTCCCTGAGCCACGACAAAATCGCCTGCTCCACGCGTCGAGGGTCGGCCAGGTCGATCTGCAGGGCCTCAGCCTCTCCTCCCCCCGCTTTGATCTTTCGTTCCGTTTCCTGACAGGTGTTCGTACGTGAAACCGCCAGGACGCGTGCGCCGGCAAGCGCCAATTCCAGCGCTACGCCCTGCCCGATTCCCCGGCCTGCACCAGTCACGATCGCGCAATCTACCGAGCCCATCACATCTTCCCTTCCTTCACGTCGGTGACCATCTCGAGCAGCGATTTTCTCAGCGCCTCTCTGGTGGTGTACTTGCATCGCCATCCGAGCTGTCTGATTTTATCCGTCTTGAAGCGCACGACAGGCACATCGCCCTTCCACCCGCGGTTGCCGCCGCTGAATTCGTAGCGCACGTGCCCGGCCTTCAGATCGAGAACCTCCAGGGCCAAGTCAGCAATCTCTCTTACAGTGATGTAGTCCCCGGTCGCAACATTGAAAACCTCGAAAGGCTTGGGCGAATTGAGATGCGCATGCAGGACCGCGGCGACAACGTCCGTTACGTGAATATATGATTTACTCTGGTTACCGTCGCCCAAGATCCTCAGATGGCTGGAATCCTTGAGCAGGCGTTTCACGAAGTCGAACCCGACCCCGTGCGTTTGCCGCGGTCCGACGACGTTGCCAAAGCGAAAAGCCAATCCCGTCAGGTCGAACATGTGGCAGTAGGAGCTGATCAACGCCTCGCCGGCAAGCTTGCTCGCGGCATATGTGGAGATCGGAATGAGCGGGCCGAAGTCCTCGTCGATTTCCCTCTCGCCGAGGTCGCCGTACACACCGCTTCCTGACGCATACAGGATTCTCCTGGTCCCGGAGCGGCGCATGGCCTCGACGACGTTTCTGGTGAGCGCAGTTCCTTCGCGAAAGTCGATATCGGGATCAGTCACGGCAGCGGCGATATCCGGATTTGAGGCCAGATGGATCACGACATCGTGTCTGGACATCGCCGTGGTCAAGGCTTCCAAGTCCTTGACGTCTCCCCGAACCACCTTCAGACGCGCGTCCCTGGCGTGAGGGGCGTAATGCCATTCGCGCCCCGAGGAAAAGTTGTCAAAGAGAGTCAACCGTTCCAGGCCTTTTTCCTGGGTGAGCAGTCTGTCGGTGAAATGACTGCCGATGAAACCCGCTCCCCCGACAATGATGAAACTCCTGCCAAATTCACGGGCCATAAGCAGCAACCTTACCCCTTTCTGCGCTCATCGCTGATCTACTTCGACCCATCCGGCTGCGAGGTGGCACCTGGTTCGGGCCGCACAGCTGTGCAGCGGAATGCGACAGACCTTGCCCCTCTCCCGTTCAGCAGCGAACCCTCAACCTTTTCCGAAGATTCCGACCTGAGCCGCTATTCGAGCGCCCCAGACCACGACCTGTACCCGAGGCAAGAGACCTTTTCGACAAACAAGGTACAGCAGATTGTAAACTCAACGCGCCATTAGGACAACCCCGAAATCCACCTGACGCACCCGCTGAGGCAATGTAGCGTATTGACACATTACATCGCGTATCGTAGGGTCGCGCGAAAGCAACAATGACATGGACAGACGGATCCTGATTCCCTACCTCACGGCCGGACTCGGCCACCTCGTTCACGCCCAGGCAATCGCGACCTTCCTCCGCCGGATGCGCCCCGACTGGGACGTGCGGCTCATGGACGCGACAAGGGACCTCGAGGATGCCTTGATGCAGAGGACTTTCGTGGACCTCTGGCCGGTCGTGCTGAAGATGCCCGGACCCGTTTCCCGCGCCCTGTACGGCGTGGACCGCGTGGCGCCCGGCCTTGTGCGGGCCCTGAACCGCCGCAGCTTCCGCACCGCGGTGCCGAAAGCCGCCGCATACCTGGCGGAGCATCCGGTCGACCTCATCATGTCCACCCACTTTGCGTGCTCGCACCTGTTCGCCATGGCCCGGGACAGCCGCAAGGTGCCGATCTACTACATCTACGGAGAACTCGAATCGGCCTACAGCGTCATCGACTGCGGCGCCGACCTGTACTTCTGCCACACCGGGAAGGTGAGCGACGGGCTCGCCCGGCTGGGCATCAACCGCGCGATCATCCGGCAGGTGCCGTTGATCGTC
>JBEKXR010000564.1:0-2829 GCA_049511935.1 Spirochaetia bacterium
TTTCAACGCGGTCAAATAGCATTCTTTGACCGTTTGCCAGGACCGTTTGACGTCGCCTAATGGGACAGGTCGGACTAGCCGCTTAGGACCTGTTCCCCCCCCCGCATAGCCGGGCCTTTCTCGGGCGTTTGTTCTGGACGGCGTCTTCTTGATGATGAAGTATTCCGAAACAACAATAGCCACAATCGTTATGAAGATCAGAACCGCCCAGACCAACCAGCCCACGCCTTCCGCCAGTTTTACCAGCATACTAACTGGCGTTTGGCGGCATCTTGACAGGTTTTGTCTCCCTGCTATCATTCTACTGGTCGCATCATTCCTTCGCTGGCCCGGACCTGCGTAGTTGGCGGTGTGGCTGTCCGGGCATTTGCATCTTCGATCAGCATCAATTCCCACGCTGTACAGCATTGCGATGCATCAGCTCTGATTCCTGAGTCTATCTTCATACCTCTGGCCCGGGCTTCACGTTTGGGATTCACGGTCGCCCGTGCTTCTTTCAGAAGCTCTACTATGACCGCAGGCGCGACCCCGAGCTGGGGCGCTCGATTCAATCCAACGACCCCCAAGCCGGCATTCTCGAAGGCGGCACAGGTATTTTTGGATTGACAACCGTTTGATCAGTATCGATATTGAAGAAGCGCAAGATGTCTATGCAGGCTCCTGATCAGCAGCGGCGCCCTCGCATCGAGCCTGAGACTAAAGCAAAATCGTCACCCCGAAGAAAGGCAGTCCGATGGGTCAGACGATTTGTTTCGGTTGCAGTTGCACCCTGGAAGAGGAAGACGAACTTCGCTTTCTGACCAAGGCTTGCGAGTCGTGTTTAAAAGCTCGCAACAACTTGCAGCAGAACGCATCTATTCGCGGTAAGTGTCTCCAGGGTAATGAAGTATGTCAAGCGTATTTGTAAAGACTTGTGACGATTTATCAAGACTGCGAAAAGAATAATGTCTCAGATAATGTAACAGCTCCGAGCAACCAGGCAGGCGATGGCGTACCGCTTATTCCCTTCCTACATTTGCCACCTGACAGTGAACAGAGCGACTTCCGGTGTTCTTTTCGTGATCAAGGTAACTGCCTTTGCGTTAGGGAGTTTTGTGTGCCCCAAAGGTGACTCGAACATCCGACCTACCGCCGTTCTATCCGGCTGAGCTACGAGGGCAGGAAAATTAGAAACGACCCCATGGGCGGCGTATGGCGCTGTCAATTCACGCTTCAGGAACAAAAGCGGCACTCGCTGCGCGGGGAGCACTAAGAACGCTGCAGCGGTGAGATGAGCAGGGTATGGTGCGGGGGCAGTTCGGTTGGCCCGGCCCCGTACGAGTTTACGGGCATGGACTCCTTTCAAACGCCCGACAGCCTGTCAGCCTCCGCGACGGCGGCCACGGCATCGTGCGCCGTGCCCTCCGCTCCGAGTTTCTGCCAAAGGACGGGAGCGCTCTGCAGGGCCTGGCCGCCGACCATTATTTTCATCGGGCGGAGGGACTTCTCGCCGCGCACCGCGGTGATGAGATCCTCCGCGGCGCCGAGGTTTCCCGCCATCGAAACGGAAAGCACGAGGAGTTGCGCGGGTCGATCGAGGAGAGCCCTCATCGCATGCCGCATTGAAAGGTTTCCCGCCAGGTAGTAGACATCCCACCCGTCCAGCTCGAGGCAATCGGACACCATTCGCGCGCCGATGACATGCGTCTCGCCGTACACGGCGAACACGACGGAGCGGAGCCCGCGTTTCGGACGGGCGGTGGACTGGATTCCCTGGTGGAGCTGGGAGATCAGAAGCTGGGTCGATTCCGTGAAGTAGTGCTCTTCTGCCACGCTCATCTCGCCCGCGTCCCAGAGCCTTCCGATCTCGTACAGGCTCGGGCTGAATACCTCCAGGTACAGCTGTGCTATTCCAGCCCCGCTTCTCCGGGCATCATCCACGATACGGAACGCGGCGTCCCGCTCTCCACGTCTCAACACCTCGCAGTACTCTCGCGCCAGGCCGGTGAGATGCTGCGGTGTTTCCCGGCGCCGGGCCGGTACGTCCGCCTTCTCGGGGCTGTCCCCGCGTCCCAGGAGAAAATCCAGCGATACGCCGAAGAAATCGGCGATAGTCCCCAGGGTCCTTTCGTCGGGAAAACGCCGCTTCTGTTCGTAGTTGGCGATCGTTGTCTGCGCAAGCCCCAGGGTGTCTGCAAGATCCTGCTGGCGCAGGCCGCCCTTCTTCCTCAATTCCCGCAGCCGTGATGCGAAATCAGCCATGGGGATTTCTCCCGGCGACGGAATGGATTGTATCCGGATTTCGGCTTGTCACTCAACTGATCCTTGCAGGGCTTCCAGCGCAGCCCGGATGGTCGAAGCCCCGGCCTCGGAATACCGTCCAATGGCACGAGCGAGTATCTGTCCGGAGGGTCGTACCACGAACACGGCAATGCTTTTCGTGGTTTCAAGGCCGAGGTCGCGCGTGAATGCTTTCACGTCGAGGTACAGGGTGATTGTCGCGGCGCGCGCGGACTCGTCGCGGATCCCGGAGCGCATGCCATTGTCGATGATGAATCGCATGATCAGATACCCGCGGGAAATCGTAGGCAGCTCCAGCACTCCGACCGATGGAAAATCTTCCTTCATTTTCTGCACGAAGGGATGCCACGAGTCGACGTCGTCCTGCTGGCGCATCTCGAACGGGACGAATACGAGGCTGGCGGGGCCCGGGATATCTGCGGGCAGAGTGACTTCCCGGCCGTTCAGATCGGAGCCGTGTACCTCCGGGAAGCGCTTCTCCGTGTCGATCTGTGCATGCGCTTCGAATGCCGCCAGCGCAAATGCAATCACGGCTGCCCTGTGTCTCAT
>JBEKXR010000565.1:0-2827 GCA_049511935.1 Spirochaetia bacterium
CCACGCGCGTGCCGTCGATTCCCAGACCTTCGATCTCCGATCGGACCACGGACTCCAGGCCGAAGGACGCCGCCGCGGCGCAGGAGTATCGAAACCCCTTCACCGCGCGAGTATACTTTGATATGCTCGCATGCGAACAGCCGGGCGAGAAGAACGTTGCGTACTCGAAACACAGATAGGATAGAGCGCGTCCTGATCACCGGCGCGAACGGTTTCATCGGCTCCAACCTGTGCCGTTATTTCCTCGATCATTCCTACGAGGTCTACGGCCTGGTGCGCAGGACTTCCGACCTTCATTTCCTCGAAGGCCTTCCGGTCACCCTGGTGTATTCTGATCTCTCCGTGCCGGATCCCCTCGAGCTTCCCACCGGCGTGGACTACGTGATCCATGCTGCCTCGCTCGTCCGCGATACCGCGTCGATGGAAGAGGCCCGCCGCAACACGTACGACACGACTCGAAACCTCCTCGGGCAGCTGGGAAAGAGGAATGTCGCCCTGAAACGTTTCGTCTACATATCCACGGCCCTCGTGCTCGGCCACCGCTCGACCAGCATTTCCGAGGAAAACCGTGGCCGGCCGGCCCGCGGCGTGCAGCCCTATGTGAAGGCGAAGGTGTTGACCGAGGCCCTGCTCGTGCAGGAGTTCCGTGAGCACGGGCTCCCCGTGGTCATCCTCCGCCCCACGGATGTCTACGGACCCAACGACAGGACCTCCAGCCTGAGGGTGCTGAGGGGAATCGACGACGGGTGGCCGACCATCGTCGGCAGCGGAAACCGGATCTTCAGTTTCTGCTCCGTCGACAACCTTGCCCGCGCTTGTCACCTCGCCTGCCAGATGCGGGGCAGCAACGGCGCCGCCTACACCGTGACCAACGGCCAGGACATCACGTGGCGCCAGCTCATGGGTTTTTTCCAGACGCGGCTGGGCAGGAGGCAGCGCCTGTACGTTCCGCTCATCGCCGCGTACATCATCGCGCTGGCCATGCAGCTCCTCCACGTGATCATTCCCTCCGTCCCCCGGCGCGTCTCCTTCTACCCGGTGAGCAAGGTCGGGCGTGACACGAGCTACGACATCTCTCGGACGCGGCGGGAGCTCGGCTACCAGCCCGAACAGGATTTTGAACGGCAGCTCGAGTCCACCGTTCATTGGTACCGGGGGGAAAAGAGTTCGGGCCGAATCGAAAGCATGCGACGGAGGCAGGAATGACTGCGTTGTTCTTCTCGGTCACATCGGCCATCGCGCCCATCGTCAGCGATCCCTACGCGTCCCTTTTCTGCTGCATCGGCGTGGCCTTCGTCCTCCTCTCCTCAGTCCTGAACGTCCACTCTTTGAAGCGGAACGCAGTGCACGACTACGGCCCGGTCATGCTCTACTTCGCGAGCTTTTTCGTCCTGATGTTTCTCTTCCCCATGGCGCTGGTGCTCGTCGAGGGCCCCAGGGTGGGAATGTACCCCTGGACGCTGGGGATGCGGCTCGGCGACTGGAGGACAGGACTGACGTTCGTCGTCGTCACCCTCCCCCTGCTTGCGCTGAGCCTCGCCCTGGGGTCCAAAGATCCGGAGCTTCGACGAGCGTACCCCTTTTCGAAGGAGGCCCTGGAAAGGCCCGGACGCTTCGCGCTGTACGAGTTCGCCTACGTGGCCTTCTACTATCTTGGATGGGAGTTCGCGTTCCGAGGGGTCATGCTCTTCGGGCTGCTTGCCTTCCTGCCGCACACCATACCCGGAATCGCGGTGGCCATCATGGTGCAGACCTTCCTCTCCACCATCTATCACATCGGGCATCCCCATTCCGAGGTCTTCGGGGCGTTCATCCTCGGGCTCGCCGCGGGTGCGGCGACAGTCGTCACCGGTTCCATCCTGTACGGCTTGTTCTACCACGCGCTGGCCGGTGTCTTGAACGATTGCCTCGCGTATCGTAGGCTCGCGCGGGCACGCCGTCTCGGACGCACGGCGGGCTGACGCCAGGATCGGAGCGCAATTGATGGGCAAAAGGATTCTCATTCCCTACCTCTCGGCCGGGCTCGGTCACCTGATGCAGGCCAAGGCCATCGCCCACTACCTCCACAGGATGCGCCCCGACTGGGACGTGAGGCTCATGGATGCGCCCCGGGAATTGGATGATGCGGTGATGCAGAAGACCTTCGTGGACATGTGGAAGGTCTTGCTGAAAACGCCGCGTTTCCTCTCGAGCGCAATCTTCGCGCTGGAGCGACTGGCGCCGGGGCTCGCGCGCGCCCTGAACCGGCGGAGGTTCCGCACCGCAGTCCCGAAGGCGGCCGCGTACCTGGCCGCGCACAGGCCGGACCTCATCATGTCGACGCACTGGGCGTGCTCGCATCTCTTCTCCCTTGCCCGGGGAGAGCAGCGGATTCCCCTCTTCTACTTCTACGGAGAGCTGCGCGCCACCTACAGCGTCCTCAACTGCGGGGCTGATCTCTACTTCACCGTGTCCCCCCAATGTCCGGAACGAGCTTCCGCGGATCGGAATCGATCCGGCGCGAATTCTCCAGGTGCCAGTGGTCGACGACCCGCACAGGATGGAGAGCGCCGTGCCTCGTGAGATCCTGCGCCGCGGCCTGGGCATCCCGCAGGAAAACCTCGCTGTGGTGCTCAGCCTGGGAGGCGAAGGCATCGGCCGCACGCTCCCCTTCATCGAGACCTTCGCTCGGGACGTGAAGGGGGCGTCGCTGATTGTGCTCACAGGGCATAACACGGAGCTATTGTCGAAGATCGAAAACCGGATCAGGAGCAGATCGGTCATCGCGATGGGCTACCAGGAGGACATCAGCGGCATCATCGCCGCGGCGGACGTCATGGCCGGCAAG
>JBEKXR010000566.1:0-2823 GCA_049511935.1 Spirochaetia bacterium
CACTATGGCGCTATACGCTTGTTCTGACTCAAGTTCTTCTCATACCTTTTCTCTATTTCATCCAAGAAATCACTGTCAGATTGGGCATCATCACGCACAAGGGTCACGCCGAACTTGTTCGACTTCATTTTGGCAATGGGTGGGCTTATCTCTCATCTTCTACTCTGTTTTTGGCGGCGCTTGGAGCACTCATTACGGAGTATGTCGGTGTTGCAAGCATCGGTGAGCTTTTTGGCATTTCAAGATGGATGTCCGTACCGTTCGCCATGGTCTTTCTTGTGGTTCTGGTCGTCTCTGGTAGTTATCGTCATGTCGAGCGAGTAGCTATCTTGGTTGGGGTGTTCGAATTGCTGTTTATTCCCGCTGCCTTACTCAGCCATCCCAACTGGGGCGCTTTGGGGCAAAGCATGACTTCTCAACCCCTACTCAACACCGCTATCGCTTTCTTCTCGCCGTGAACGTCGGCGCTGTCATCATGCCATGGATGGTTTTCTATCAACAGGGCGCAGTGATTGACAAGAAGTTGGGCAAGGGCGACTTGCGAGTGGCACGAATGGACACTCTTCTGGGAGCGATCGTGACCCAGATCATAATGATAGCGGTCATAGTTGCTACCGCAACGGCAAGAAGTCATGTCCGGACTACCCTCCAAGAGAACTCAGTGGCGAACATAGTCGATTCTTTGCAGCCGCCGCACTAAGTTCGATCGCCTGTCTCCAGCGATCCCGGCGCCGGTCGGCCACTCGTTGACCTATGTGGACCGCCCCGTGAAGCGATTTTTTAGACCCTTTTTGGTAACCTGATTGGTAACCTGAAAACCCTATCGATACCCCTTAGTCGAGTGTGGGCCCTAATTCTTGTTGAAATTTGAACTTATTTTGCTGCGGACTGGACTTGAACCAGCACACCCTTTCGGGCACTAGCCCCTCAAGCTAGCGTGTCTACCAAATTCCACCACCGCAGCGGGGAGATTCGGACTATAGCTATTCCCGGGAAATGTGTCAATTGAGCTGAGGATTCGCGGCCCGACCACGGACTCCGGCGGCGGAGGCCCGCCGGCGCGTCGCGGCCTGGCCAGGCTGGTCGGCGGTGAGGCGCGGCTCCGCCTTCCCGTGGTCCGATTTCCTCCTTATATTGGCCACGTGGCGCAACCCAGCGGGAACGGTCCGTTTCTCATCACCGGGTGCGAGGTCGTTCTGCCTGACAGGGTGATCCGGCACGGCGCGGTTCTTGCCGATGACGGCACGATCCTCTTCGCGGGTCCGGGGGACCGGCTTCCGAGGAAACTGCCCAACGGCTGCCGAAGGATCTCGGCGCCGGGGATGCGCGCCTGTCCTGCTCTCTGGGAGACCCATATCCACGGATGCGGCGGCGTGAGCACGGAGAGCATGACGGCGCAGTCACTTGCGCGGATGGCAAAGTTCCTGGCGCAGCGCGGGATCGGCGCTTTTCTTCCGACCATCGTCTCCGACGAGCGTCACATCGGCTCACTTGGAGAGGCACTCGACTCTGTTCGGGAGAACCCCGCGTTGAGGGCACGGATCCCTGGTATCCACGTGGAAGGCCCGTTCGTCTCCAGGGCGCGGCGGGGGGCGATACCGGAGAAGCTCGTCCGGCCTCCTTCGATCGAATACCTGGAGCGCATGATCACACTCTCACGCGGGACTATCAGGGTCCTCACGATCGCACCCGAGCTGCCGGGTTCCCGTGAGCTCATCGATCGGCTGCCTTCCGCGGGCATTCTTCCGTCTCTGGGTCATTCCGATGCCTCCTACGATTCTCTGCGCGCCTGCGAGGGCATCTCGCCCCTGGGCGTCACGCACCTCTTCAATGGCATGAGCGGGGTTTCGCACAAGGAACCCGGTCTCGCCCAGTGGGCGCTCCTGGACAAGGAAGTCTTCACCGAGCTGAACTGCGACGGCACGCACGTGCACGACGCGGCGGTGCGGCTCGTCCTTCAGTCACGGCCGTGGGAGAAGATCGTCGCGATATCCGATGCGGTGGCCCCCGCAGGCCTGGGCCCCGAAGATCCGGTCGGGCGGCTGTACGGCCAGCCTCTGACCGCGCGCGGCGCCGGGCTGTACTATGCGGACTCCGGAGTGCTGGTGGGCTCACGGCTGCTGGTTCCCGACGGTCTTGCCCGGCTTGTCCACGAGTTTCGTGTTCCCGTCGCGAACGCTGTGGCCATGGCGACGCTGAATCCCGCGCGGCTCCTGGGATTCTCACGCAAGGGTGCGCTGCTCGCCGGCTACGACGCGGACGTGGCTCTGTTCAGCCAGGATTTCACGCGCTGCTCGTTCCTGTCCTGGGGAGGAATGCCGCTTTTCGAAAGCCCCTGAGTTCTCGGCCATGCACTTCGAGATCGGCATCGAGCCAGCTTGTCAGGGCGCCGCGCTCCGGGTAGGCTAGTTCGATCTCGAAGGTACAGCCGATGTCAGTAAGAACCGTCGTCATCATGGGCGCCGCGGGGCGCGACTTTCACAACTTCAACTGCGTCTTCCGCGACGATCCGGGCGTGCGGGTGGCGGCATTTACCGCCACGCAGATTCCCGACATCGCCGGCCGCGTATACCCGCCCGACCTTGCCGGGAAACTCTATCCCGAGGGGATTCCGATCGTCGCCGAAGCGGACCTCGAGAACCTCTTCCGTGCTCAGAAGATCGACGAGGTCATCTTCTCGTACTCCGATGTCTCCCACCAGCATGTCATGGAGCAGGCCTCCCGGGTGATCGCGCTCGGGGCCGATTTCCGGCTCCTCGGCGCCGCGCCCACGATGCTGAAGGCGCACCTCCCCGTGGTCGCGGTGTGTGCCGTGCGAACGGG
>JBEKXR010000567.1:0-2820 GCA_049511935.1 Spirochaetia bacterium
TGAAGACATGGAACCCGTCGCGGAAGACCCGCGCGGGCGGCACGGAGCCGGTGACCGCGGACGAGGGGAATGTCGCCATCGTGCAGTTCGAGGGCGGGGCGGTCGGGACGCTGGAGTCTTCCGGCGTGGCCACCGGGCGCAAGAACTTCCAGGGCTGGGAGATCAACGGGTCAGCCGGGAGCCTCGCCTTCGATCTGGAGGACCCCAACCACCTGCGGGTCTATTCCGACCAGATCGCGCGGGAGATCCGGGGGTTCGCCTCGGTGACCGTGACGGATCCCGGCCATCCCCTGCGGATCCAGTACCTGCCCCCCGGCCACAACGTGGGCTGGGAGTACGGCCACGTGCATGCCCTGCACCATTTCATCGACTGCGTCATAAACGACAAGCCCGTCTCCCCGTACGGCGCGACCTTCGAAGACGGCTACCGCATCCAGGCGATCATGCAGGCGATTAGGGATTCCTCCGCGTCCGGCCGCAGGCTTCCCCTCCAGTTCTGAGGATCCATGGCAGCCGTCCATCGCACCGTCCTCGAGATTCACGGGATCTCCAAGGGTTTCTCGGGGGTCGAAGTCCTCCACGACGTGGACCTCGACCTTGTGCCCGGGAGCGTCCACGGAGAGAATGGCGCCGGCATCTAGACCGACTCCGAATCGTTACCATCGAAGCCTTTGGCCTTCCTTTGACGGCCACGAGGCTACCTTGTCCCAGAGGCTCTGGAATCTGACATGCAACGGCATTCGAGGAGCCTCTCGATCGACTCCGTATCGTCACCATCGAAGCCATTGCCTGCCTTATTCAGATACTCAGGCATGACCGCTGGAATCTGGAGACCAGGGAATCGAACATGAAGGACTACGAAGCGGCCATCGAAGTTCTTGAGTCATGGGGAGGGACACCGGAGCTCAGGAAACGACCTGATAATATGGACAGATGCACCGATCCCGCCTCTATCGAGTGGGACACAGAGCATCATAGTCAAGTGACTTAGTTGACACTGAGGATGTATAATGGGATGGGCCACGGCGGAAAAAGTGAAAAGACGAATCGGCGATGATGTCCTCGATCCGGTGTCCGCACGATGACGCAGGCTCAGTTGCTCACGCAGGAACTCCAGGCCCTCGCGGGAAGCTTCGCTCCTGACGAACTCGCCTTCCTTGCACTGACTTCAAAGGCCGAGTTTGTCGTGCGGGACCGCCTGGCTTTTCGAATACATCGACGCGTCGGCGGTGACAAAGTAGACCTCGTGGCACGTGAGTGGCACCATGCCGATCTCGCGGTGTTACGAGGCAATGCGCCTTGGCTCCTGCTTGAGCTGAAGGCTATGTATTCGTTCGATGCTATGAACGAGGCTTCGGACCTCGCTAACTTTCGGGAAGAGGTGAGAAGGGACGTTCGCAAAGCGCTTGCACTTGCAGTCCAGGGGACGGAGATCTTTTCGCTATTATTGGTCACCCATCCCCAAGGGCACTGCGATCCCTCGCTTGACGACGTCGTCAAGTATCTGCCGCGCATAGAGCGGACTGCGGTGCGGGGAATCCAACGCGTTCGAGAAGAGGCCGCTGGGAACATCGCGAAGGCATTCGTCGGTGAGCCTGTCGCGCTTCGTGATACGCTGTCGGCTGGCACAGCCTTTGGGATTCCTGTTTCCATCGACTATTGGCTTTTCGGACCATACATTGGTGCGGCCTAACATCGCTTGAGATGCCACTTTTCGAAAGCGGAGGGCCTCAAACAGAGTAGAGACATGGCAGAGTCGTGGCGTCATCATTACGTTCCTCAGTTTCATCTCAAGGGCTTTACCGATTCAGACGGAATGTTTTATGTCTACGACAAAACACGCAGAAAACTCAAACGCGGACGCTACAGCCCCAAATCCCATTTCTTCGAGCCGCGCAGAAACACGCTTCGCAACCCCTCCATAAGTCCCACGCTCCTAGAGGGCTTTTACGCGGAGTATGATCAAACATGTGTACGACTCTTTGAACGCCTGAGGAGCGATCCGAAGCCGGATATTGATCTCAGAATGATACAAGACCTCAAGATGTACGTTTCAATGCTTTTCTGGCGCATACCGGCCTCTGACACGGTCCTGGACGAACTGCTCTCCAGGGTAAGTTTTAAGGAGCTTGGCTTTCGCCTGAAGGCCCACGATTCAGATGAGGTGATCGACTGGCCCGAACTAGAGCAAAGAGTCCTAGCGGATGCAGATTTTCGTAAGGCAGTCCGCTTTCTGATAATTCCGTTGGCTACTTTTGATCTACTGATTCAAGAGTATGATCAGACCAATTGGGCGATCTACCGCGCCGCTACTGACAAAACCAATTTGCATATCTGCTCAGACAACCCTCTCGTTTTCTTGAGTCGGGAACAAGGCTACCGTTTCCTTTCGCCAATCGCATTCCCTGTTAGCAGCAACTGTTTCGTCTACTACACTCCCGACGGTCGAAGACCTCGTGTCATTGATCCGGATGCTCGCATTGAACTTGACTGCCTTGTTTTCCGGCAGGCCATCCAATACGTTTGCGGGCCAAATGCCGACTACATTCAGTCTATCGCCGAGCTCACTTCGCTGCATGAAAAGCGACACAACCTGGAGGAGCACAAGAAATACTTGTTTTCATTGCTCTCCGTACAAACGACACAGTATCCAGGGCCCGACCTGGGGGAGTAGGAAGCAGGATAACAAGTCGCCGAGCTGTCGGTTTAGGTATCGTCTATCTAGAAACAAGCTGACAAACGGGCAGAAAGCACCGATCCTGCGTCTGAAGAGCGGGACGGGAGCACCGGCAAGACACTAGGGGTACGAAGGAGGATATC
>JBEKXR010000568.1:0-2811 GCA_049511935.1 Spirochaetia bacterium
CGCTCCTTCCCGAGAGGAAGGCGGCCGCGTCCATGCACGCAACCTCGGCCGACGCGGGAGATTCCACGAGCACGGGCCTGCTCAGCCGAACGGGGCCCATGATGCGCCGCAACGCGTCGCGGCCGTGCCCTCCGAAGCCCTTGTGAAACGCCTTGAACACGCCCGATGTATTAGTGTGGGTAGCCGACTGGTAGAGGAGAGGCGCAAGCAGTGCCGTCTTCCGGAGGAACGCGCCGGGCTCCGCAGGCGTCCCCGGAAACATCTCCTCGATGCGCTGCCTGATCGCGTCGATCGCGAGCGCGTTCTCCCTCGTGTAGAAGAGCCGCTCGGTTCTCCAATCTGCCCCCGCGGTGTTTCGGGGTGCATAAAAGCGGCTGATGTAACCTTCTGCGTCGGGCAACGGCGGCAGTGCGTTCAGCTCTTCGAGAACCTCATCGATACCGCCGCGCGCCGGGAAGAGGCTGTCGAGGTCGGATGCGTTCAGCCGGAGGTGACAGGAATTGATCACGAAGGCGTATGGCTCCCAGTCATTGGCCGCGACCCGAAAGCCCATTGTCCGGGCCAGGCGGGAGACGGCGCCCGAGCCGGCGAAGGGATCACAAAAGGTGCTGCGAACCGGATCGACGGGAATGCTGCTGAAAACCCCGTGGAGGAACGGCAGGAGTGCCCGCTTGTTGCCGATGTACGCGATGAGCTGATCGCTGAGGTAGGAACCCGTGAAGTCCACCAGGAGGTCAGTCGGGAGAGTAGGTCGCCCGATTCCTGTCCGTTTCGTAGACTTCGACGAGCGTGAAATTGGCATCCGGCATCTCGGCGTGCATCCTCCCGTAGATGAAGAGGGCAATCCGTTCGGCGCTCGGGCATCCGTCGTTGAAGGCGGGGTGATCGTTGAGGCTGGAGTGGTCGAGCTCGAAAGTGATCTTTCTCAGGGCTTCCTTGAGGATACCGAAATCCAGGAGCATGCCGCCATCGTCGAGATTTTTCCCGGAAGCGGTCACGAAGACCTTGTAGTTGTGGCCGTGCAGCCTCTCGCACTTGCCGTGATAACGAGTGAGGAAATGGGCGGCGGCGAAACCGTCCTCGATGCGCACAGTGTACATGACGGGTACTCCACGGCAGAGCATATTGATTTCACTTCCTGAAAGCAAATCTGTGCAGGATTGACACCGAAGGCTCGGCCGGATTCAATCGATGCATTCCCCCGGCACGGGAAGGAGGAACTCCATGAAACGCATCATCTCATGCACGCTCGTTCTGTCGTTCGCTCTCGCGGGCGTCGCCTTCGGCCAGGTGAAGGCGAAGAACGGCGTGTATTTTGCCCAGGACGAAAACTTCGCCCCCCAGGGCGGCTGGAAGGAACAGGTCGTCCTCACCGTTGCCGGCGGCACGATCACCGCCGTGAACTGGAACGGGGTGGCCAACCTCGGCGTGGCGGACAAGAAGACAGTCGCGGCCGCGGGCGGCTACGGAATGAAGAAGGCTTCCAAGCTCGGGCTCGAATGGGACCAGGAGGCCGCCAACGTCGAGGCATATCTTTTGAAGACGCAGAACCCGGGCTTCAACAAGTTCAAGCAGGATGGCACGACGGATGCGATCTCCGGCGCCTCGCTGCACGTTGCGGTTTTCTACGCCCTTGTGAACAAGGCCCTCGCGGCCGGTCCGGTGCCCCGGGGCATCTACAGGAAGGACGGGTGGTTCTTCAAGGAACAGCCCGCATACGATGCGCAGACGGGCTGGAAGGACTCCGTGCTCATCACGGTCGTCAATGGCACGATCGTGGATGTGCTCTGGAACGGCACGAGCAAGGACGCGAAGAAGAAGTCGAAGCTCGTCGAGGCGCTGGAAGGCCGCTACGGAATGGCCAAGGCGGCCAGGAAGGGCGAATGGAACGTCCAGGCGGCCGCGGTCGAGGCGGCGATCCTCAAGTCCCAGGACCCGGCGAAGATCAACGTGAGGTCGGACGGGACCTCGGATGCGATCTCCGGCGCGTCACTCCACGTGACTGCGGTGGGGCTTGCGATCGAGGCACTGAAGGCTGCGCGATAAGGGCAGCATCATCGATGGTCATATGAGACAATGGCCCCGCAGGTGCGGGGCCGCTTTTTTGGCATTGCCCGCTGTCATCGTCCGCTGACTTGATTCCCGGCCCCCTCGCGGATAGCATCCGGTGATGCCCGAAATGGCCCTGACCGAGCTCTTCTCTGGTGTTCCATTCGAGGAGTTCCGGGGAGACATGTCCCGGATCGTGCGCGGGATCGCCTACGACTCGCGCGACGCAGAGCCGGGGTTCCTGTTCGCCGCGATGGACGGGCTGCACACGGATGGGCATCGCTACGTCGGGGACGCGATTCGCCGGGGCGCGATGGCCATCCTCCACGCCCGGCCGCTCACCGACGTGCCTCCGAATGTCACCTGCATCCGTGTGCGTGACCCCCGGATCTCACTCTCACCGATTGCCGCGGCATTCTACCGTTACCCGTCGAGGTCGATCAAGGTGATCGGCGTCACCGGCACTGATGGAAAGAGCTCCACGGTCTGGTTCATCGCGCAGCTCATCGGCTTCCTGGGAGGCAGGGCGGGATTCCTTTCCACCGTGTCCTTCAAGACAGGCGACGAGGTGGTGAAGAATCCCTTCCGCCAGTCCACCCCTGAAGCGACCGAGATCCAGGGCATGCTGAGAGAGATGGTGGAGAAGGGACAGGACATCGCGGTCGTGGAGGCCACATCGCACGGGCTCTCCCCGAGGACGAACCGGCTCGGCGACGTGCTTTTCGACGCGGCCGTCCTCACCAACGTGACGCACGAGCACCT
>JBEKXR010000569.1:0-2803 GCA_049511935.1 Spirochaetia bacterium
ATTGCGAGTGACTTGTCCAGCGTCACCCCCGTCACGTGGGGCCCGATAAGGAAGACCTCTCCTTCGCGCTCGACGACTCCTTCGAACCGCCACTCGCGGACCCCGGTGGACGGACCGGCGATCCATCCGGGAGCGGCGCGCAGCGCGAGGATGCGCGTGAGGGCCGCGCCCCTTGTCGCGGTGCCCAGGGACACGGCGAGATGGCGTGTCCCGGCGTCAGTCAACTCGATTGCCATTCCGCACTATTCCTGTTTCTCGTGAATGACTGTTGCGCTGAAGATTTCGATGCGCGTGTCAGGCGAGCGCCAGGCGTCGGCGGGCAGACCCGCCTTGCGGCAGCAATGCGAAAGAAAGGTCTCCCGGTCCCAGCCCTGTTCGGTGGCTACTTGTGGAAGAAGGAGCCCCGAGCGGTGGCCGTTTCTCACCATGATGCCGTGCACTCCGACAGTGATGCGCTGGAGGTCCGTGATGCATTCGAACGGCGAGAGGACGGAGATCTCGATCCGTACCCGCGGCCATTCCTCGGGAGACAGGGGCGGGAACCGGGGATCGTCGAACGCGCTGGACACCGCAACGTCCTTCACCGCCTCAACGAGCGGCTGGGAGGCGGTGATATGCCCGATGCACCCCCGGAGCTCCCCCCGCACCTTCAGCGTCACGAACGCTCCGCACAAGGTCGAGAGCGAGGGCGGCGCCGGGGGGAAGAGCGGCGGCCGGCGGGCCAGCCGGGCCCCGATGGCCTCGCGGGCAGTCTGGAGGAGGATGGACCTGTCCTGTTCCGCAAGCGCGAAGGTCATGCAGGCACGCGGGCGGCTTCGACGCTCACTGCGGCATAGTGCACGACGCGCGAGGCATCCTCGTCCATCTCCTGCGAACGGGCGCGGGCGAGGATCTGCACCCGGCAGCCTTCTCCCGCGAGAGAAAGCACACCCGCGATGCACGACGCGCCGCACGCGCTGAGCCTTCGGTTCTCCGACGCGGTCACCACTCCCTTCCAGTCGCAGCGGGAGAGGAGATCTTCCAGCGCGGCGCTCTCCTTTTCGGTGTCGTGACCCGTCATGTAGGACGCCATGTTGGCCGTCACGACGAACACCGTCGAGTCGGCGCGCGGACCGAACGTCGCCGCCAGGGTCCGCGATAGCGTCTCTGCCGCCGACCTGCCGCTGGCCCCCACGAGGAGTGGAACGATCGACACTCCCGGGAAAATCCGCGCCAGGAAAGGAAGCTGCAGCTCGAGGCAGTGCTCTTCCAGGTGCGGAATGTCGTTGCGCCGGTACAGGGGATCGCTCGCGGCAAGCGCGGAGACCGCCTCCGCGTCGACGGGGACCGGGCCCAGGGGAGTGCTGAAGGCGGCGGATTCGGGGAGAAAAATGCTGTCCTCGGGCTCGCGGTGCACCGGCCCGATCAGGACCGCGGTGCGCACGCGCCGGTCGGCGATCGCGCGGTACGCGGCCGCCATCACTGCCCCTGCGTACTCGTAGCCGGCATGCGGCGAGATGACGGCAAACCGCGCGGCCCGGGGGGTCGCGGAGCCTCCGAGAAGTTCATCGATCTGCGCAGCAAGCGCCTCCCGCCGTGCCGGGTAGAAGAGTCCGTCGACGAGGGGGGGGCGAATGGCAGCCCTGAGCGGGGTGACGCCCATACCAGGGAAAAGTATCGTGGAATGGGGAAGTCAATGCAAGGCCGCCATGGTACTCCATGGCGCTCATTCGGTGTCCAATCGGCGATCTCGCGGTGACGTCCGTCTCATTCAGACACGGTTGAATCGCCAATACCTTGACTTCAACCGACTTCCACCGTATCGTCGATGCGCGGTCACGGTATTCCGTGACATTCGCAGTTGAGAGGAGAGGCAGAAGGTGAGGTTCGTTCCCCGCAAGCTCTTCCTGACCCGCGGGGTCGGGATCAACAAGGAAAAGCTCAACAGCTTCGAGATGGCGTTGAGAAACGCCGGCATCGCTCATCTGAACATCGTGCGCGTCTCTTCGATATTTCCCCCCGGCTGCAAGATCGCAAGTCCCGAGGAGGGGCTTGCCGCGCTTGAGGCAGGCGAGGTCACCTTTGTCGTGCTCGCCGAGATGGCGACCAATGAGCCGGGCAGGAGGATCGCCTCCTCCATCGGCATCGCGATTCCGGCTGATCAGAAAATGTATGGCTACCTCTCCGAACACCACACCTATGGCCAGACGGAAAAGGAAGCGGGCGACTACGCGGAGGATCTCGCCGCGTCGATGCTCGCCACCCTGCTGGGCGTCCCCTTCGACCTCGACAAGGACTACAACGAGCGCCGCGAGCAGTACCGCATGGGCGGGCACATCGTCGACAGCACGAGCATCACCCAGACTGCGGAAGGTGCCTCCGGCGCCGTGTGGACGACGGTCGTCTCCGCGGCGGTCCTCCTGTAATGATGGCAACCGCACTGGCACAATTGGCACTGGCAGGAGCGGGGCTGGATACCGCGCTTCGCGCGGTGTGCCGGTGAAGGGGCGACGGCTTGACCCCGTGCCCATCACGGGCGGCATCGGGGTCGTATCGCTCGTCGATGATTTCTTTCTCTCCTACAACGCCGGGCGGCTGCGTGATGCGTGCCGTATCTTCGCGGACAAGATGCTGGAGCCCGACGTCACGGTGGGGCTCACCATCAGCGGCGCGCTCACGCCCACGGGCCTGGGCTACGCGGCATTCGTTCCGCTCGTCGAGGCGGGATTCGTCGACTGGATCGTCTCCACCGGCGCGAACCTCTATCACGACATCCATCGCTCGCTCGGTTTCGCGCTGTACGGCATCTCCCCGAACGTGGACG
>JBEKXR010000570.1:0-2795 GCA_049511935.1 Spirochaetia bacterium
GGTGGTATGCGGAGAGGTGCAGGGGGATGTCACGGTCCAGGGAAGCGACGAAACGCGCGATCCCCTCGATCTGCGCCGGATCGTCGTTTTTTGTCGGGATGACGAGCGTCGTGACTTCGAGATGGACGCGGCCGGCAGCCTGCTTCAGGAATCTCTGCACCTCCGCAAGCGATCCGCCGGTCTCCACCCGGTAGAACTTCTCATCAAAACCCTTCAAGTCGATGTTCGCCGCATCCATCAGGCCTAATATCTCTGCCGCGGGGTCCGGGTTGAGGTAGCCGTTCGATACGAGAACGTTCTTCAATCCTGCCTCGTGCGCGAGACGGGCCGTGTCGACAACATATTCCGCGTGGACAAGGGGCTCGGAGTAGGTATAGGCGATGGCAAACGAACCTTCGCTGATTGCCGCCTTGACCAGGTGTTCCGGGCTCATGAAGCTGGTCCCGGCTTCCGTCGTCTGCGAGATCTGCCAGTTCTGGCAGAACTTGCAATGGAACGAGCATCCGACAAAGCCTGCCGAGAGGATTCGCGAGCCCGGGTGAAAGTGGTAGAGGGGCTTCTTCTCGATCGGGTCTACAGCCAGCGAGGAGATGCGTCCATAGTAGGGGAGCACCAGCGTGCCGCCCATGCTCCGCCTGACTCCGCACTTCCCGGGTCGCGTCTCCGAGATGACGCACCTGTGGGGACAGAGCAGGCAGGCGATTTTTCCGTCGGGCCGGGGCTCGGACCAGCGGGCCGCGCGCTCTGCCTGCCCTGCGTTCACGCTCCTATCCCACCTTCGCCTTGATGGCCTCCACCTTGTCGGTCTTTTCCCAGGTAAATCCCTCCCGGCCGAAGTGCCCGTAGTTGGAGGTCTCCCTGTAGATGGGCCGCAGGAGGTCGAGGGTGCGGATGATGCCCTGGGGCGTGAGATCGAACACCTCGGAGACTGCCTTCTCGATCCCCTCGTCAGGAACCTTGCCCGTTTCGAAGGTGGACACGTAGAGAGAGACGGGCTCGGCGATGCCGATAGCGTAGGCGACCTGCACCTCGCAGCGTTCGCAGAGGCCGGCAGCCACGATGTTCTTCGCGATGTATCGTGCCATGTAGGAAGCGGACCGGTCGACCTTTGTCGGGTCCTTGCCTGAGAAGGCTCCGCCCCCGTGCCGTGCCATGCCGCCGTAGGTGTCCACGATGATCTTGCGGCCCGTCAGCCCCGTGTCTCCGTGAGGCCCGCCGATCACGAATCGTCCCGTCGGGTTGATGTGGTACACGGTCCGTCCGTCCAGGAGCTCGGCGGGGATCGCCTTGCGGATCACCGATTCGATGAGCGCTTCCTTCAGCTCCTTGTACGAGATCTCTTCCGAGTGCTGGTGGGAGAGGACCACGGTCGCCACGTGGGAAGGCTTTCCGTCGATGTACTGCACCGACACCTGGCATTTCCCGTCGGGACGGAGGAAGGCAAGAGTGCCCTCTTTGCGCGCCTTCGCAGCCACCTCCATGATCCGGTGCGCGAGGCTGATCGGCGCCGGCATGAGGCTCGGGGTCTCCGTGCAGGCATACCCGAACATCATGCCCTGGTCTCCCGCTCCCATCTCGTGATGGAGTCCCGTGCCATTGACGCCCTGCGCGATGTCGGGTGACTGCCGCTGGATCGTGGAGATGACCGAGCAGGATTCGTAGTCGATGCCGTACGTGGGGTCAGTGTACCCGATCCCCTTCAGCACCCCGCGCACGACGACGGGAAGGTCGATGTACCCCGTGGTGGTGATCTCGCCCCCCACCATCACGAGGCCGGTCGTGGTGAAGCTTTCGCACGCGACACGGGACGAGGGGTCCTGCCGCAGGGCCTCGTCGAGGACCGCGTCCGAGACCTGGTCGCATACCTTGTCGGGGTGACCTTCCCCGACGCTCTCCGACGTGAAGATGAAGTCCTTTCTCTGGCTCACGAAACACCCTCCGAAAACTTGGAACGGTGTCTAAAAAACTCAGGCAGGCTCTTGAAGTCGATCCTGGTTTTTTAGCACTTTTTTACGTGGTTGCAATCTGCCGCAAATCATTCCACGGGATCCACGATCCAGAAGTGAATAATAATGAAGGCGCGGGGGGAGGTCAATACGGGCTTACCCGATCTTCACCGGCTGGCCCGTGGCCTCCAGCACGGAGAGCCACAGCGGATCCTCCGGCGACAGTACCTTCCGACGGGAAGTGGCAAGTGCGATCGGCACATGCGTGAACTGGCCGTTCCATTGGCCGATGATTATCCCCGTCTTGCCCGCCATTCCGGCGTGCACCGCGTTCTGGGCGAGCTGGATGCAGTAGATCGAGTCGTGGGCGTTTGCCGGAACGGAGCGCACCATATAGCTGGGATCGATGTACTTGATGTTCACGTACAGGTCCGTGTGCTCCTTGAAGTACTTCTTGATGCTGGTCTTGAGGAACACCCCGATGTCGCCCAGCAGAACATTTCCCGATTCGTCCTTCTTGCCGGTCTTGTCTTCCACGAACTCCTGGCCGGCCCCCTCGGCGGCGATGATCACCGCGTGGTCGCGTTGCCGCAGGCGCTGCTCGGTGAGAGCGTAAAGGCCGAAGCTCCCCTCCAGCCCGAAGGGCACCTCGGGGATGAGGCAGAAGTTGACCTCGTTGAGCGCAAGGGCGGCGTTTGCAGCGATGTAGCCGGACATCCTTCCCATGACCTTGACGATTCCGATCCCGTTCGGAGCTCCAATGGCCTCAGTATGAGCGCTGCGGATGGACTCCACTGCAACGGAGAACGCGGTCTCCAGGCCGAAGGTCCTCTCCACGAAGGCAATGTC
>JBEKXR010000571.1:0-2790 GCA_049511935.1 Spirochaetia bacterium
TTCGACTGGATAGAGTCAGACGATCAAATTCCGGAGGATGAACTCTTCTTGCTGATCCGCGAAACTCCGCCTCACTACAGGCACGCGAAGGGAGCGGTCCCACCTGGAAACGGTGACATAGAGTACGGAATGGACTGAAATGCGCCCAACACCTATAACAACGTGGCCGTCAAGCAGAATCCGCTGAAGAGTCACCTCTGGTTCCTGCAGTCTCCCGATCTGGCCGGTCCTACCGGAAACACCTATGCGCCCTCAAGGGGGCAGGATCACCTTCAGCAGGAGTGTCACAATCATCTCGCGTGCCTCCAGGGGCACATGTTATGGGGAAGGTCTTACCCCTAGACCGCAGATCCAGCCCCAAGTCGGTTCCTCGAATATCCTCACCTCCGAATATTCAGCCATCGAGAAGAGCTTGCGCAGTTCGTCGACGCTGGGGAGCGCGATGCCAACCAATTCTGCGAACTTGAGATTCCGCTCGGCGTACTTTCCGCCTTTGTATCCTCCGCCGAGAATCATGAGCGTTCCTCCGGGTTTCAGGACGCGCAAAACCTCCCGCATGTCGCCGACCAGATCCGGCCAGTAGTTGTGCGTGTTCACCGCGGTGACAAGATCAAACATGCGGTCGGGAAACGGCAGCCGGGACACGGAAGCCTGTTGAATTTCAACGCGGCCCGCGGTTATCGCCCGTTCGTTCGTCCTCCGGGATACCGCGATGCTCTCCTCGGAGAAGTCGATGCCGTAGACCTTCCCTTCTGAGACGATCCCGGCCAGCTTACGAACGGTGCCGCCTCCGCCGCAGCCGACGTCGAGGATCGTATCGTGCCTCCCAATCGAAACATGACCCAATCCCCAGTCGGCAAGCTTGGAATGGTTCGCATTCATCGCCGAAAGGAGCAACCGACCGAGCGGGCCTTTCGGTTTCCGCCACTGTTGCCCCAGTTTCTTCATGATGCCCATGAAGTTCCCCCTCGATCACCACGTTGAAGCTTAGATGCGTCTTTGGTTCGTGGGAAGGCCGATCGCCGGGGCTCGCTTTCGCGCTGCTGATTCGGCGGGGCAGCTTAGCTCGGCGTCATGGCGCAGGAAGCATGTCTGCATGAGTGTTGATTTGGGCGTCTTGACCGGCAAGACGCACCGAGCGCTAAAGTGAGTCAAGGGTCGGCACCAACATGCTTGTGAAATTCGAGAGCTTCGAAGAGGCAAACGCCGTCTACACTTTCACGGACGTGAGGGGCTTCACCCAGTGGTCCCGAAGGAACCCTGGAGACATGAAGCGGCTCGCCGCACTCATCTACAATATTGCCGATGAGGTCTGTGAGTCCAAGACCGACGCGAAATACCGGAGGAGAGTTGTCAAGAACCTTGGAGACGGCTGCTTCTGGGTGAACGAGTACAAGAAAGACAAGCATACCCGGTTAAGCGCGACAACCGCCTTCATGCAAGTAGTTCAATTCCACCACTACTTTCATGAAGCCTTACGCCAGAGCAACATACACGGCAGAAATCAACTGCAACTAGGATTCGGTGTGACTTACGGAGCGTCACATCGCTTCTACACTAGGGGGCAGTCAATTGACTACATCGGAGAAAAGATCAATCTCGCGTCAAGGTTCTGCGCAAAGGCCGAAGCGAATCAGGTCGTCTTTGAACCTGATCTGAAGGAATACCATGCCAGGGCAATGGAGTTGTTGGAAGTCGCAACGGTTGACGTAGATGAACATGTGGAGGAATTGAGGGGATACGGTCAAGTCGAATACCTCACGTGTGGGTTGTCCTTCTCAAGCCGAGTGTTGCAGAAGATCTACTCAATTGGGCACGACTCGGAGTATCTCCCCGGGCTTCTGGCGGAGTTGTAGCCAGAACGGCGCGGCACCTGTTGTTTCGAAGGAACTTCGGTTGCGCCATAACACCTATGAGGGCGCGCTCGTCAAGGACAACGTTTTGAAACCGGACGCGCTCCACTTCCTGGCTTCGTCGTCGATCCAGTCGGTCCTACCGGAAACACCTATGCGCCCTCCGTCGTTCAAGAGGTGTTCACCGGGGTTCGCTTCGAGCTGGTGATTCGGGCGCGCAGCTTAGCCGGGCGTTAGCTTTATTGTAGGTCTATTCCTGGAACAAAATAGCGGAAAAGCACCGAATGTATAGCAGACGGTCCTGGCGCGGCAAAGCAAGGCTCGCACTCTTAGTGATCTTTCTCGCCGCAACGGCGGCTTGCCGACCTGCACGCAACCAAGAGTTGGCCGCCACGAACATGGAGACTCTGACCCAGACGTTGCACAACTTGGCATTGCAGGCTGGATCGGAAAGTCCACAGAACGACAAGCGAATTGATTCTCAACTGGAGGCTCTATCCCTGTCCCGCTTGGGCGTGAACGGGCTATGTGAATTGAGAAATGCCTACATGGATCGCTTCGTAGCACCGCAACTTGACGACGCCGTCACGCTTGGACTCGATAGACAAATTCAAACGGCAATAGGACAGAAAGTGGCTATTCGGTTACAGGGGAGCAGCTTTGTTCCCTCCGTGGTATACGTAATCGTGCGATACAACCCGACAACCTATGAAGGTCAGCTTGAAAGTACCTATGCAGATGACTCACTGCATCTGGGCGAGTTCCCGGAGTCGTACGAGGGCAAGACTGTACAGTATCGGGACGGAGATCGTTTGCAGATTGTGTTGGACAAAGGATTTCATTTCGACGTCGGTCCACGCTACTACGCGGACCATACCTGGCGCGTTGGTAGTCTGGAAAAGTATCAAGACAGCTCTTTCAACATTCCGTCTCAACT
>JBEKXR010000572.1:0-2767 GCA_049511935.1 Spirochaetia bacterium
ATACGGGGCTCTGGATGGCCATGTAATGGGAAGTACCGGAGCCCCGTTTCAGGGTCTATTGCTCGCAAGGGCATCAATTCCCCCTATGGCCTAGCCTGCGATGAAGATTTGCCGAGGGAGGTCTAAGATGGCCCTATATAGGTCGAAGTCATTCGTTTACCTCGGAAGGCCGAAAGCGATGTCGCGGGATACCATAGCGATCGAATGCGGACCCCGGGATTTGGTTGTCCGTGTGTCAATGTGTGCCCGCTGCGGTACAGACAAAACCATCTATCGCTTCGGTCACCCGAACGTGGACCCGTACGCCCCGGTGGTCCTAGGCCACGAGCTGGTCGCACGCATTATCGAGGTCGGCAGCGAGGTGGGCTCACTCAACGAGGGTATAGGCTACAGCGAAGGGCGGACTCTCTCGCGGAAGTATCTCGACTTCCGACCAGGCGAGAGGGTGACGTTTCAATCGCGCATCGCGCGTTACCGGGATGGGTTGATGCTCATCCCTAGGCCCATCGCGAATCTCTCATTTCAGATCAACGGCGGTTACTCACAATACATGCGCGTGCCCGAATCCATGATCCGTTCCGAGTCTGTGCTGCGCGTCCCCGAGGGTGTCAGTGACGAAGAAGCGTGCCTTGTGGAGCCCGCAGCCTGCGTCCTGGAATCTATCTTCGCGACCCCCCACCCCATCGGGGTGGACCCCGAAGGGCGTCCCATCCATCGGTCGGGGATCAAGCCAGGAGGCAACGTGTGCATCATCGGCTCCGGCACCGTGAGCATGATCTACGCTGCGCTGGCACGCCTGGAGGGCGCGGGACGGGTGGTGATGGTCGTCAGGTCCGAGTCGAAAAAGAGCACCGCGGCACGGCTTCTCGGCGACAGCGTGGAAATCTACCTCGCCCCTCGAACGTCCGAGGATGCGACCCCGGAAACGCTAGCTGCGGAGGAGACGATCTGCCGGGATCTCTCCGAGCTGACCGGTGAGTATTTGTTCGACGACGTCGTGGCGGCCTGCGCGTCTTCCGGCGCCCAACGTCTGATGCTAAAGCTGTACACGCCTGAAGGATACGCGGTGGGCGCCTGTTTCGGCGGTACGCGCCAGCTTGTGGACAGGGCAGACCTCGACATCAACCACTATCGCGCCGCCAAGACAATCGGAACAAGCGGGTGCTCCACGAACTGCATGCGCACCGTCCTGTCAAAGTTGGCCAGCGGGAAGCTGGAGCTGGACGGCTTTCTGTCAAAGCGCCGATTTACCCTTGATGACGATCCCCATGAGTTCCTGACGACGGAAGCAGACGGGCTGAAGCCTGCCCTCTTCATGGAAGACTGAACATGCAGCGGGCGGCGATCATCGGCGCCGGGGCTTTGGGCCTGGGATTCCTCGCGGAGCGGCTGGCAGGGGACTATGCGCTGCACATCGCCGACACAACGCCGAAGACTGGGCTCCTGAGACGCCTTCAGGATGAACAGGGCTTCACGGTGAACCTCTGCGGTCGGAATGGTGTAACGCCGAGACGTATCTCAGGACCGATGACGGTTTCTCTTACCGATACGCCTGAAGGCCGGGCTGCGCTCGACAAAGCGCTGCACGAGGTGGACATCGTGCTCACGGCAACGGGCAGGCGCTTCCTCGACGACGTTGTGGCGACCATCCGTCCAGCGCTGAACTCGCGTTCACGACCGGTGTGGCTTCTCTTTTGCGAGAATGGGATGCGCGTGGCCGAGTCGCAGGCCGCCGGGTTCAACAAACACGTCATCCTGGCCGACACAGTCATGTCACGCATGTGCCGATTCGGCGAGCCGGGCGACGCAGGCTTCGCCCCCCTGTGGCCGGAAAGCGAAAGCTCCTTGATCGTCGAGGAGTTCGGCTTTCTTCCGCTCGACGCCGGGCAGTGCGGTACGAGAGGACCCTTCTCCCCGGCATTCACCCTCCTTCAGCATGACGAGTTCGCCGTGTGGAAGGAAGTGAAGTTCTACCTGCACAACGGGATGCACGCATTCATTTCCTATCATGCATTCCTTGAGGGAGTTACCCGATTTCCAGAAGTGCCGCCCGGCCTCCGCGCGAGGACGAAAAACGTCATGTTTTCCGAGGTGATTCCTGCAATCCTATCCACTCATCCATCGGCACGTCGGGAGGAAATCGAGCAGTACGCCCTCAGTCTCCTGGAACGTTTTTTCAACCCATCTTTCAATGACAGCACCGAACGCGGAGTCCGCGGCACTGAGGAGAAGCTGCTGCCTTCTGAGCGGCTCCTAGGCGGGTGTGAATACATCCGGCGTGCGGGAATCGAGCCTCGGGGATATAGCAGCACAATCACAGCCGCACGCAAAATTCTGTCGAGAAGCCGCTCAAACACCCCCGCCTGAAGGCAGGGGGTTCTTCGCTCGTCGGCTAAAGCCGACTGGGGCTACCTCCCCTTTTCGAGTACGGGCCTCGGCAACCCTCCAGTGAGGTTTCATTCCGCTGCAGCCCCCTACTGCGCGAGGGAACCTTACTTGGCTCCACAACGGGGCGGACTGCTGATTCCCAATAAGAGGACATTTCTCTATCGAACCACATCGCCACAAAGACTGTTCTGCTTTCCAGACCCAGCGCCGGTAGTTCTGAAACGCGCTTCCAGCCCTGGAGACTCATATTGACGAAGAGCCGTTGTGTTCAAGGTAGCCGAGCTCCCGCGCTTTCTTGACTATCCAGTCGAATTCTTTGTTCCCTTTATAGACTAGCGGGTAGTCGCTGTTACTGAAGTTGCCATCGGGATAGGTGAGG
>JBEKXR010000573.1:0-2752 GCA_049511935.1 Spirochaetia bacterium
CCGAGGGAGATTTCCTGGTCTGAACGGGGCCTACGGGCTCGCTTTCGGGGATCCCTGCCCTCGCTCGCCCTCGCCCTCCGTGGCTACGGGCTCGCTTTCGGGGATCCCTGCCCTCGCTCGCCCTCGCCCTCCGTGGCTACGGGCTCAGCGAAATGTAGTTCTCCAGCTGGTCGATCTTGTAGGCCTGCTGGGAGATGACGTAGTCCTGCTCTGAGAGGAGCGATTTCACGACGTCTCCTATGGACACCACGCCGACAAGCTTCTCCCCCTGGAAGACCGGCAGGTGCCGGATGCGTTTCTCGGTCATGAGCGACATGCAGTCACGCAGGCGGGTGTCGGGGTTGATCGACACGACCACCGTGGTCATGATCTCCCGGACCTTGGTGGTGTGCGAGTCCCTCCCCTTGATCATCATCTTGCGGGCGTAGTCGCGCTCGGAGAAGATCCCGTGGAGTTTCGCCGTCTCGTCGGTGACGAGCACGGCCCCGATGTTTTTTTCGGCCATCAACTCGAGGGCTTCGTAGACAGTCGCATCAGGCCTCACGGTGTATACTGCGGCGCCCTTGCCGGCGAGAAACTCGGCAACCGTTTCCATTTCCCGTCTCCTCCCTCGATAAAAAGATGGTACGGCCGAGCGCATTTGTCAACAATTTTTCTGAGGGAGAATAAAAAAGCCGTCCCGATGGTGGCACGCCCACGGGACGGCGGGAAGGATTCCTACATGCCCGCGCCCGGGTCGTCGGCCGAGGGGCCGTAGATCGACGGCACCTTGCCGCCCATGGGGCGGATGTAGGTGCTGAGCTGTCCGCGGTGATGGATGAGATCGAAAAGGGTGGACCAGATCATGCCGCCCAGCGGCGCGGACTGCCACACCTTCCCTTCAGGAGAGTAGAGGGTGGTCATCTGCTGGTCCCAGGTCTTCTCATCGATGCCCTTCAAAAGCTTCTCCACCTGGGGAAGCAGAGCCGAGAAGACTCCTGCTGCCTCCTTGATGGATTTCGGAGGCTGCATGGGTGCTGCCCTGATTTCGCCTTTCTCGATCAACATGGCGAGGATGGGAGCATGTCCCGCGACAAAAGCGGTGAGCTCCACCGCGGATCTCGACTTCGGGTGCGGCCGCCAGTCGATATTTTTCTCCGGCACCGCGGCGAGAACGCGCTGAGTTGCCGCTGCTTCCATGCCCCACATTTGAAGGAAAGACTCTTTGCTCGTCATACGAACACCTCCTCGAAGATTTCTGGAACGGCGTCACTGAAGCCCGCCCCTATTGTTGTTCCTGTATGAAACTACGTTCGAAAGGCCCATACGAAAAGTGGCAGATTTGACTTTCCTCGATGCCATTCGTGCCATATTTTGATTTCGGAGGCGCATATGGCAATGGATGTCTGCGTTCTGGCGTTCAAGGGCTGCTCTTCGCTCTCCTCGATCGGCCCGCTGGAATTGCTGTGGACCGCCGGGAGACTGAACGGGCCGGAACCGTTCTTCAATCTCCGCCTGGTCTCGACAGCCACGAACCCGCTGACCTCACCGAGCGGCCTCCCCATCCATTGCCATTCGACGATCGAGGAGGTGACGAAAGCCGACCTCGTGATCGTTCCGGCGTTCGACGGGGACGTGCTCTCCCAGCTGGCGGCCAACAGCGCGGCGGCCCCCTGGGTCCGCGCCATGCACGAACGGGGAGCGGACGTGGCGAGCATCTGCACGGGCGCATTCGTGCTCGCCGAGGCGGGCCTCCTGGATGGCAAGACGGCCACGACGCACTGGATCGCCCAGGATCTCTTCCGGCAGCGCTATCCGCGCGTGCGGATTCTTTCCGAGCAGATCGTGGTGGACCACGGACGGGTCTGCACGAGCGGCGGGGCGACATCGTTTCTCACCCTCACCGCATACCTCGTGGACAAGTACTGCGGCGCGGAAGCCGCCCGGCAAATGTCGAAGATTTTCCTCATCGACATGAACAAGGGGCCGCAGACCGCCTATGCCATCTTCAGCACGCAGAAGAACCACGGCGACAGGGAAATCCTGGAAGCCCAGGAAATGATCGAACGGCAGGGATCACGCGAATTGTCGGTCGTGGAGCTTGCATCCCGAGTGAACATGAGCAGCCGCAACTTCATCCGCAGGTTCAAAGCAGCCACCGGCAACACCCCCATCGAGTACATCCAGAGGGTGCGCATCGAGGCGGCCAAGCACGCGCTGGAATCCGGGAGCGATCCCGTCGACTCCGTTGCAACCCGGATCGGCTACGACGACGTGGGCAGCTTCCGCTCGGTGTTCAAGCGGGTGACCGGAGTGTCTCCCACGGAATACCGCAAGCGTTACCGCTTTTACCACGCATAAGCTTTCGGCGCTTCCCCCCCGGGACCGGGAAAGATCGCCTCCAGCTTCTCGAGCACCGTCTGCTCCAGCGCGATCTCGGTGGCACGAACCGCCTCGTTCAGCTGCTCCACGGTGCGCGGCCCGACGATGGGCGCTGTCACCGCGGGATTGTGAAGGAGCCATGCAAGCGCGACCACTCCCGGCTTCTCCCCGATTTCACGGCATAGCTTTTCGTAGGCTTCTATTTTCGGCCGAGCCTTTTCCAGATTCTTCTTGAACTCCTCGCCCGTCCGACGGCCCGCCACCGGCTTCTCCAAAGCGCCGCCCAGAAGTCCGCCTCCGAGGGGGCTCCAGGGGATCAGGCCCATGCCGTAGTGCCGGCAGGCGGGGATGACCTCGAGCTCGACCATGCGGTTGTTCAGGTGATAGATGC
>JBEKXR010000574.1:0-2745 GCA_049511935.1 Spirochaetia bacterium
AAGTCCCTCGGGGACACGCATGCCGCGCGAGGAGAGGAAAGAGAGAAGATCCTCGGCGTAGACCCTGTATTGGCCGCCCGGCGTCATGAACGCCTTCAGGAACCCGTTCTTGATCCAGTTGATCGCCGTCTGGTTGACCACGCCGCAAATGTCCGCAACCTCGAGAGCTGAAAAGATCCGGACCTTCTTTTCCTTCTTCGCCATTTCTGTTATCCTTTCGAAGCTTTGCGAAGTAATTCTCAATACTGTTCAGTATACCAATTATATCCATAATGTCAACGGGTAATTTTGCAGAGGCCTGCGCCACATACAAATTCCTCCGGGAAGAAGGATATCCAGAAAAAGCGACCCTCAAGCTTGTCGGAGACAGACACAGGCTCTCGCGGATGCAGCGCAATTGCTTGTTTCGAGGAGTGATCGTGAAGCGTGCAGCCGCTGTGCGCAGAGAGAAAATCGTGGCACCGGAAGCGGCTGCGGGACAGGCGATGGGCGTGGACTGGTACAACGTCCTCATCACCGTGGAGAGCTACCTCCGGGGCCAGGTGCTCTTTGTTGCCGATGACGGCATGGTGCGCGATGCCTCGGCAACCCACGGCAGCTACAGAACGGCATCGCTCACCGACCGGGCAATGGACGATATCGTGCGGGAGATCGCGCGGCTGCGATCGTCCCGGGTCGACGCCTACCTCGACATGCCGATCGCTTTTTCCGGACGCATGGCGGCGGACCTTCGCGCGCGCCTGGCGGCCCTCCCCTGCGCGTCGGAGGTCGCCCTCGTGCCGAGCGCCGACTACCCGCTGAAGGCGTACGAGGGGATCGTCGCCTCCTCCGACTCCGCGGTCCTGGACAGCTGCACACTCGTGCTGGACCTCGCGCGCACGGTGCTGGCGGTGCGGTTCGGATTCAATCCGCCTGCGGTTCACGATTTGTTCCCGGGATCTCCCGGATCACCGCCGCGATAGCCCGGGAGCGGAACCCCCGCCCCGCGAGCCGCCGGATGGCGGCGCTGCGCGACAGTCCCGCGGCCAGCCGGCGCGCGTGACGAACCTCGTCGTCGTGAGAGTACATGTCGCTCACCACCTCCTCCGCCAGAGGCCTCGCGACTCCCCTGGCGAGGAGCCCACGGTACAGCGACGTGCCCCCGTCCTTTCCCGCGGAAAGCCGGGAGCGCATCCATGACTCCGCAAACGCCCTGTCGTCGAGGTATCCCAGCTCGGACATGCGCGCAAGGGCGTGGCGGATCGCGACACGTCCGAACCCGCGCGCCGCGAGCTTGCGGGCGAGACCCCGCCTGGTGTGCGCGGCACGGGACAGCAGCCTCAGGGCCTGCACCCGCGCGCGCACCCGTTCCGAGCGCGCAAGCAATCGTGTCCTGGTATCGGCGTCGAAGATTGTCCCGGCGGAGAGCCCTGCGCGGGCGAAGACCTCCGCATGCAGCAAAATGAAAGAGCCGTCGGAGAGGTGGATGCGCACCATCTCTCCGGCGGCTCCCTTGAGCTCCACCGAAAGAACTTCGAAACTCTCCGGGGCGATGTCCGGCGAACCGTCACCCCGGCTGCCGCCGTTACCGCTTGGAGAACTGGAACCGGCGCCGGGCTCCCGACTGTCCGTACTTCTTCCTCTCCACCATGCGGGAGTCACGCGTGAGGAACCCGTTCGCGCGCAGCGCCACGTGATTGGAGGCGTCGTACGCGTTCAATGCCCGTGCGATACCGTGCCGGCAGGCCTCGATCTGCGAGGAGATCCCGCCGCCGCGGACCGAGATGAGCACGTCGAACTTCCCCGTGCTGCTGGTGACGACCAGGGGAGCGCGCACGTTCTGCGCCGTGGGAAGGCCGGCGAAGTACTCCTCCACCGTCTTGCCGTTGATCGTCACGTTTCCCGCGCCGTCCCTCAGGAACACGCGCGCGATCGAAGTCTTGCGCTTGCCGGTCGCGACCGTCAGATTCTTTACCAAGGGCTTCTCCTCATATCTTTCAGGAAATCTCGAGCTTGATGGGCTTCTGCGCCGCGTGGGGATGCTCGGGCCCGGCATAGACCTTCAGTCTCTTGAAGATCTTGCGGCCAAGGGCTCCCTTGGGGAGCATGCCCTCTATCGCACGCTCCAGAGGCCACGCCGGCTTGCGAGCGAACACCTTCTCGAAGGGCTCCGCGCGAAATCCTCCGGGATACCGGGAGTGGCGGTAGTACATCTTCTGCGCAGGCTTGCGGCCGGTGACCCGGATCTTGTCCGCATTGATGATGACCACCGAATCTCCCATGTCCCAATGGGGGGCGTACACGGGCTTGTTCTTGCCCCGGAGAACCGCCACGACGCGCGAGGCCAGGCGCCCGAGGACTTTTCCTTCCGCGTCGACCAGGTACCACTTGTGCTCGACGTCGGCCGGGTTCACGAATATCGTTTTCATCGTTGTCTCAACCCTTCCGTGGAGAAAATGCGGCGCAACGGCCGCAGGAACGGTAAATTTACATACCGGCAGGGGAATGTCAAGTGGTCCCGGCGCCCGGTGGCGCCTTCTTCGCCTCTTCCTTCTCCTCCGCCTCCTCCTTCTTCGCCTCCATCTTGTCCTTGATGTCCGCCACTCCCACGAAGAAGGCGATCAAGCCGATGAAGACGGCGAGAATAGGGACGCCCCCCTTGAGGAACTGGATGACCTCGGGCCACCACTGCAGGCTCCACGACACGGGAAGGACCGAGTATACCGCAAAGAGAATGAGAATGACGCCGATAGTGAGAGCGATCAT
>JBEKXR010000575.1:0-2743 GCA_049511935.1 Spirochaetia bacterium
GTCAACCACTGCACATCACCGTTCCCGTACCATCCGGCGGCCCCTTGAGAATCAGAGTGATCGATCCGGCCTGTGAGGACCGCGGTCACCGTCTCGAAGCCTCGGTGAGGATGAGAAGGAAAACCCGGCACTGCCTCACCGTGGTACATCCGCCATTCTTCCCGGGGGTCAAAGTCCTGTCCCATGTCCCTGCCCGAGAGCGATGCCGCGGGGCCAAGCTCCGCGTTCCCCGCCGGGTAGTCATCCAGGTGATGGACGCAATAGAGGAAGGGATCCTCGGTCTCCCATGGAAAGCCGAGCTTTTTCGTTGAGATCACCGCCTTGCTGTCCATGCCGCTGCTCCTTGGAATTCATCTTCATTTGCCGCCGCCGGGGGGCGTCCGCTGTTCATTGAAGTACTTCTCGCTCCGGTAGCGAATCCATACGCGAAGCACCTGGGGGATCTTCTCTTTTTCAGCTTTCGTGAGGGTGTCGTAAAGCTGGAGCGCACGCGCTCGTTCCGTACGGCAGGCGGAATTCCTATGGGCGTCCCAGTAGCTGCGCGCCAGGCGTATGCGGCGACAGACTTCCTTGCGCAAAGCCTCGCCGCTGAGGCTTTTCGAATCGTCACGTTTCTTCACTGCTCGTACCTGGACTATGCTTTGCCCTGGGCCTCCAGGAGCTCCTCGAGCTGGAACCGGTGGCGCATGGGGTGCACCACCGCGTGCTCAAGCATGCCCTCCAGGCTCATCTCCTCACCCCACCGGGTCTTGTGGATGGCCTCCAGGCGCGCCTCCTCCACGTCCGCCAGCGGCAGCCGCCAGCGTCCCACCAGGTGCTCGATGTAGCGCTCGGCCGCCTGCTCGACGCTGGAGGCTTCCGGCGCCGGGTCGATTCCGGGGTCCGGCAAGCCGAGATTCTCGCACAGCCACGTCATGTAGCCGCGCGCGGCCCCCAGGGCGTGATGGAGGAGCGACTCCAGCGATGCATAGTTCGGGTCCTTGGTGCGGGGAAGCTGAACGTCCGCTGCCTTGGCGCGCCTCCAGATGGGCAGGAGCTCCCGCAGCGCCTTCTCATGGAGAAGCACCAGGGCGCGAGCGCCCCGGCAGCGGTAGTTTGCGAGGTTGTGGATTGGCATTCGCCTATTCTATTTCGAACCGCAGGGCCGCGCAACGCCGGGGGCCGATCCCAGGATCATGCTCTCAAGGCTCCCACCTCTCCGCACCTCGCACGGAGGCGGTGTATTCGATTACCCCCTATTGCACGGAGCGGTCCGCTCGCAGAGCACGAAACACCCCAAAGCGGCAAAGCCCTGTGCCGAATGCAAGGCGCATCAGTAGAAAAGTCGGGACTTCTCGCATCGATTTGATAAGACCCGATAGACCGAAGCGCAGCAAGCCTCCTGGTTTGAGGATACCCTGCCAGATTGAATCCAGCCATGAAGGGAGGGTTTGTTCCGTCCAGTCTCCGGTCACCACGTTTCCCTTGACCAGTCCAGTTGCTTCCAGCAACTCTGAGAAACCCTCGATACTGGAGAAAGCAGGATGCGACCACTGATCGAGGAGTTGCCGCATGACTGTCTTCTCCCAGAAACTCAGCGGTATTTGACGATCGTCTCTTTGATTCCAATCGGCAAGCACCAGACTACCCCCAGGTTTGAGCACCCGCAGCAACTCCCGCGCAAAAACCGCCTTGTCCGGCATGTGAGGCCCTGCTTCGATCGACCAGACCACATCAAAACTGGCATCTGAAAATGACAGCGCCATCGCGTCATCAATCTGAAACCGCACAGGTAGTTCCGGTGAAGTCAGTTCTTGAGCGCGTCTGACCTGGTTGGGGCTGATGGTAACACCCGTCACCACAAATCCGTAATCCCGCGCCAGAATGCGACTGCTGCCGCCAATTCCACAGCCCACATCCAGGACTGTTGTTCCGGGAGGAAGTTTGTCGAGACAACCCCAGCGCACCATCTCATGCACAAAGTCTTCCTTTGCTTTGAGAAAATCCTTGCGTTGCGTGGGTGAGCCATAGTGACCCAAATGGATGTGTTCGCCCCAATAGAACTCCAGAATCCCATCTTCCGTCCAATTATCGTAGGAATTGACGACAGTGCTGGACGATTGATACCGACGAGCCGTAGCCAGATAGATGGCGATGAAGATTGCAATAACCGCGAGCAGGGAGCCAATCGCAACAAGAAGTATAGTCACCAAGCTGGGGCCTCGACTTCACGCATGAGAGCCTTCCGCTGAGCATACTGACATTGCCTGTTCATGGCCACTTCAGGTGCTGCACGGGCGCGTGTCAAACGGCGCGGCCTGATTGACCTACACTCTGGCTTGTGTAATCATCTGTGTGAGGTGGCACATGGCGACGAATCTTGCGATAGATGACGGGCTGATCCTTGAAGCTCAGAGAATCGGAGGACACCGGACCAAGAAGTCCGCAGTGACCGAGGCTCTCAAGGAGTACATCCAGCGCCGGAAGCAGCAGCAGGTGACCGCGCTGTTCGGGAAGATCGACTATGCGCAGGACTACGACTACAAGGCGCGAAGACACCGAAAATGAATGTGCTTGTCGATACCTCTGTATGGTCCATTGCATTCAGAAGATCCCGAGCCCCTTCCCGGAACGACTCACCGATAGTGCACGAGCTCACCGAACTGATACAGGAAGCCCGTGCCCTCCTTATCGGGCCGATCAGGCAGGAACTTCTCTCATGGGTTTCCGATGCCCGTCAGTTCAAGGATCTGCGGGACCGGCT
>JBEKXR010000576.1:0-2743 GCA_049511935.1 Spirochaetia bacterium
GAAGCCGAAGACGAACACGCGCGTCCACAGCGTGCGGATGCCGACACGCTCGGCGGCCGTCTCGTTGCCGCCGATGGCGTAGACGCTGCGGCCCAGGAACGTCCGCCTCAGGATGAACCAGCCCAGGAGCAGCGCGGCGAGCCAGATCAGCGGGTGGAGCGAGAGGCCGTAGGTGCCTCCAATCTTGCTCGTCGCGGGGAAGAGCAGGACATTTCCGAAGCTCTTGAGCAGGGGGTGGATGTTGTTGATGAGCTTGCCCCGCGTGATGACGTACATCATCCCGAAGTAGATGTTGAACGTGGCGATGGTCACGATGATCGTGGGCAGCCGAAAGTAGTGGATGATGAACCCGTTGGCCAGCCCCATGATCGCGCCCATGACCGCGGCGGCGAGGAGGGCGACGTAGATGTTCCCGCCCCACGCGAGGGTCATGACCACGATGGCGTACTCCACTGCCTGCGCGATGGCGGTGAACGACACGTCGGCGGCTCCGCCCACGATGATGACGAAGAGCGTGCCCACCGCCATGATACCCACCATCGAGTAGCTCTTCAGGAAGCTGAAGATGTTCTCGAAGGTCAAGAAGGAGGGGTTGGCGACCGCAATGCCGATGCAGAGGAGCAGGATCAGGATACCCAGGTAGGATTCGTTCTGCCGCAGAAGCTTCTTCACCATGGCCTCTTCCCCGATGACGGGCCCGGCCGGGGGGCCTACTGGCCCGCCTCCACGAGCCTCTGGAGCTCTTCGATCCGCACGCCCTCGGCGCCGAGCTCGGAGCGGATCTTCCCCGAGCGCATGAGCAGGATCCGGCTGCAGTTGTTTGCCACCTCCGGTATCTCGTCCGAGATGAGGAGCACGCCCAAGCCGCGGGCCGCGAGCTCGCGGATGATGTTGTGGATGGCGTTCTTGGCCATCACGTCGATGCCGACGGTGGGGCCATCCAGGATGAGGATCTTCGGGTCCGACGCCAGCCACTTGGCGATGACGACGCGCTGCTGGTTGCCGCCAGAGAGGGTCTGTACCGCCACAGCCGGGTCTGAGACCTTGATCTCGAGTGACGTGATCCACTGCGCCGCCTTTTCGCGGCGCTTCCTCGGGTCGATGAGCCGCAGCCGGGAGAGGAGCCGCGCGAGAATGGCCGCGATGATGTTGTCCCCCACCGACTGCTTCATGATCAGGCCCTGGACCAGGCGGTTCTCCGGCACGTATGCGATCCCCGCCTTCACCGCGTCTTGGACGGAGGAGACCCGACAGGGTTTTCCCTCCACGAGGATCTCTCCGCTGTCCGCAGGGCTTACCCCGAAGAGGGCGAGGGCGAGCTCGGTGCGGCCCGAGCCGATGAGGCCCGTGATCCCGACGATCTCCCCCGCATGCAGGTCGAAAGAGACGTCCTTGAAGTTGTTCCTCTTGGAGAGGCCGCGCACCTCCAGGAGCTTCCGCCCCTGGTCCGCCGTGCGCTGGAAGCGCGTTTGCGTGATGGTCTTGCCCGTCATGAGGGCAACGAGCTTCTCGTTGGTGAGCTCCGACGGGGCCAGGGTCCCGACGCTCTCCCCGTCCCGGAGCACCGTGATGCGCTCCGCAACGGCGAAGACCTCGACCAGCTTGTGGCTCACGAAGAGCACCGCGATCCCCTTGGACTGCAGGTCGCGGACCACGGCGAACAGGCTGTCGATGTCCCGCTTGGTGAGGGAGGCCGTTGGCTCGTCGAGGATGAGGAGCTTCAGCTCGCTCGTGAGGGCCCGGCAGATTGCCACCAGCTGTTGCAGCCCGATCGGCAGGTCGCCGACCTTCTCGTCGAGGTCAATGGAGACCTTGATCCGGTCCATCGCCGCGCGGGCGATGCGCCGCACCTCCCTCCAGTCGATGAGCGCCCGGCCTTTCGCCTCAAGCTCGCTGATGGCGATGTTCTCCGCCACGCTCAGGTTGGGGAAGAGGGAGAGATCCTGGTAGATGACATGGATCCCGTGCCCGATCGATGCGCCGAAGCCTAGGTGGCCGACCTTCCGCCCTTCCACGGAGATTTCGCCGCTGTCCGGGACCAGGACCCCGGAGATGATCTTGATGAGCGTGGATTTCCCAGAGCCGTTCTCGCCCACCAGGCAGTGGATCTCCCCCTTGCGGATGGAGAAGTCCACCCCCTTAAGTGCGTAGACGCCAACGAAACTCTTGTGGATGCCCTGGAGCTCGAGGAACTCTTCCATTCCAGTCGCTGCCTTATAAAGCACGCCCGGCGGGCGGAGGGCGCCGCCGGGCGGATTCGAGCACGCGAAGACGAACAGGGGTCCTAGAACCCGGTGAACTTGTCGACGTTGTCAGCTGTCAGGATGAGGGGCCGGTCATAGACCATTGTGTTCCCCTTGAACGTGAGCGGCTTGCCGAGCGTCGGGATGTTGAGGTTCGGCCCGATGGTGGACTTCTTCCCGTCGAGCACGAGCTTCGCCAGGTAGGTCATTGCGTAGCCGGCTTCGGCCGGGTCCCAGAGGATGGAGAAGCTCAAGGAGCCATCCTTCAGGTACTGGGAGGCCTGGCTCGGGGAGGTTGTCGATGAGACCGTGATCTTCCCGATGAGGCCCTTCTCGCGAACGGCCTGCGCGGCGCCTGGTCCGCCCTGGCTGCCGAAGGTCAGGAAAGCCTTGATGTTCGGGTGGGCGGTGATGATGTCCAGGGCGGCCTGCCGGGCGGCGTTCTGATCTTCGGAGACGGGGTACCGGTCGGCAACCTGCTTGAGACCGGGGTACTTTGC
>JBEKXR010000577.1:0-2742 GCA_049511935.1 Spirochaetia bacterium
GGCGCGGAGCGCTTCGAGGGACGCGTCACGGGACACTCCCCGCGCGCGGAGGAGATCGCCCGCTTCCCCTCCGGATTCCAGCAGGGCGAGGAGGAGGTGTTCCGTGCTCGTAAACTCGTCCTTGAGGCCGTCGGCTTCCTGCTCGGCCTTGTTGAGAACCTTGGCGAGCTGGGGGGACATGGTGAGCTGGGCCGCATCACCGTGGACTTTCGGCTTCTTCGAGAGGGCCTGTCGGACAGCGCCGGAGAACTCCCCCGGGTCCGCGCCGATGCGCTCCAGCAGAGGCGGAATGACGCCGTCCTTCTGCTCCAGGAGGGCGAGCAGGAGATGCTCGGTATCCAGGGCAGCGTGATTGTACGAGTGCGCAAGGGATTCTGCTTCCTGCAGGGCTTCCTGCGCCTTCAGAGTCATTTTGTCATATCTCATGTTGTGCTCCGGAGAGATCTTTTACCTGTAAGATACGGAAGAGATTTCGCCCGGTCAAACGGCGTATACGTTACGCCGTTCGGTGGACCCGCAGGTCATCCCACACTTTCCTTTCGCAATCGTTGCAGATGCCGTGGGTATACAGGAGTTCGGGTCCGGCACGCGCTGCTTTCTCGAGCTGACGCCACTCACCCGAATCGATGCGTGTCCTGCCGCACCACGCGCAGACTGCCACCAAATTGCTGGTTCTTTCGCGCATATTCCATTACCAATATCGGCAGGAAAGGCCGTCTGGCATCGCCTCTCCCCACCTGAAAATTGACAGGCCCGGAAACGCTTCCTATACTCCGGTCATGTTGACACACGGATTTCCCGAGGGATTTCTCTGGGGAGCGGCCACTGCCGCCTACCAGGTCGAGGGGGCCGTCCGGGAAGACGGCAGGGGCGAATCGATCTGGGACCGGTTCTGCGCCACCCCGGGAGCGATTCACGGCGGGGACACGGGTGACGTGGCCTGCGATCATTATCATCGCTGGAAAGACGACGTGGAGAACATGCGCGATCTCGGGCTCACGTCGTATCGATTTTCCGTCGCGTGGCCGCGCCTGTTTCCGCAGGGACACGGGAAGCTGAACCGCAAGGGCCTCGATTTCTACGAGTCACTTGTTGACGCTCTCCTGGCCGCCCGGGTGCAGCCCGCGCTTACCCTCTACCACTGGGACCTGCCGCAGGCGCTGCAGGATGCCGGCGGTTGGACGAACCGGGACACCGCCTCGTGGTTCGCCGATTACGCGGAGTGCCTGTACGCACATCTCGGGGACCGGGTGAAAACGTGGATGACAATCAACGAGCCACAGGTCGCGGCGTTCCTGGGGCACTCGGAAGGTGTGCACGCCCCGGGGATGAAAGATTTCGGCACGGCGGTGCAGGCCTCGCATGTGCTCCTCCACGCGCATGCTCTTGCGGTGGACGCATGCCGAGAGATATGTCCGGCAGGCTCCCGCATCGGCATCGCCCTGGATCTGCACCCGACGTATCCGTATTCGGACGGTGCATCGGATATCGAAGCAGCGCAACTGGCCGATGGGCAGGCACATCGCTGGTTCCTGGATCCCGTTCTCAAGGGGACGTACCCCCAGGACGTGCTGGAGATTTACGCGAAGCACGGGGTCGCGCCGCGCATCGAGCCCGACGATCTTTCCACTCTCTCGTCGAATCCCGTTGATTTCGTCGGCGTGAATTACTACTTCCCTCAGCGGGTGTACGCAAGCGATGCGGGCGGAGTGCTCGGCTTCGAGTACGGCCAGCTGAAGGACTGCCCGCGGACCGACATGGGTTGGGAGGTACACTCCGAGGGCCTGTGCGACCTGTTGATCCGGCTGAAGAATGACTATTCGGACCCGGTCCTGATGATCACGGAGAACGGGGCGGCGTGCCCGGATCGCATCGTTGAGAAGGGCCAGGTGCAGGACGATGACAGGATCGAGTACCTGGCGTCGCACCTGCGCGAGGCACGGCGCGCCATCGGGCATGGTGTGAAGCTCCAAGGCTACTTTCTGTGGTCTCTCATGGACAACTTCGAGTGGTCAATGGGGTTCAGCAAGCGATTCGGCATCACGCACGTGGACTACCACACCCAGGTTCGCACGTGGAAGAAGAGCGCCTCGTGGTACCAGTCGGTCATCGCCACGAACGGCGCGCTATAGGGTATGGAGAGCGCGCCGGGGAACGGTCCTGTAGGGCGCTATTGCACGTTGTCGGCGTACACCTCGTGGCGGATGGTGAGCGCGGTGCCGATGAGGAATGTCATGGCAATGACGGCAAAGCTCCCCCATCCAAGGCTGACCTCCGGCCCCGCGGCGCCTGAGTACAGGCCGACGATCGTCCAGGGCACCCAGGGTCCCCAGCCCGTGTGCCCGAAAACGTTTGCCAGGACCAGGGTGAATATCGAAAAGCCCAGCGGCGCAAAATAGCCGCGCGTTTCCACGGCAACCCAAGCCACCAGGACCGCGCAGCAGAACGACATGAGGGCCAACAAGAGGAGCTTCGCGGCCGCCGCGAGAAAAAGCCCCGTTGTCAGGCCGGTCAGCCCCAGGAGCGATCCGACGATCCAGGTTTCGCCAATGATCCAGAGCGTGAGGAGGGCGAACCATGCCGCTGAAACGATGATCTTGCCCAAGACGAAGCTGCTGCGGCGTATCGGCAGGGCAAGCATGTTCTTTGCCATTCCTTCCGTGTAATCCCGGCCGAAGATGTACGCCACGACAATGGAGCACATGATGAGCCCGCCGATGCCGCCCATCTCCACGATGAAGG
>JBEKXR010000578.1:0-2723 GCA_049511935.1 Spirochaetia bacterium
TTCCGCGCAGCGCGCCGCGCCGCGGCCATGTAGCGCTTCCTCAGCTCGGGCCATGCGCCCAGGTCCGCGGCGGCGTGCGCGGCAAGGCCGTATACACCCCTGTCCACCCGCTCGAACCACCCGTACGCGTTGAACCGGAGGATGGAGAGCGTCTTCGGTCCTGTTCCCATGGCGCGGAGGGCCGCGGGGCTCGTCCTGCCCGTCACGAGGAGGCAGCAGGCGATGTGAATGGCATTCTCCCGGTACGCGGTGGCAAGCTTCGTGCGCGCGCTGCCTGCCCTGTTGTAGTCCGCCGTGCGGTGCGCGATCTCCTCCAGCACCGCCCGGCGCGGGGCAGAGCGCTTCCGCTTCGCGAAGGGCAGCGGGTGAAACACCACTTCCACCGGCGGTTTGCCGCGCTCAAGGGACACGAGGATCAGTCCGAGCTCCAGCCGCCGGAGGAGGTGCTGGGCGCCCCTGCTCTCCCTCCACCACTTCCACTTGTTCGAAGGCCGGGGGATGGCGAGATACACGGAATCGGTGAGCCGCTGCCGGCGCACCCCCTGCACGACCAGTGCGAGGTTCAGCGTCTTTTTCAGCTCGATGATCAGGAGGTCCTTACCCTTCACCGCGGCGATGTCGCAGTCCTTCACCTCGCTGCGGACCACGTAGCCGGCCTCGGAGAGGAAGTCGTACAGCGGGCCCGCGAGGTCGGTTTCCGAGATCGCCCTATGCATACGCGCCGGGACGGAGATCAGAGAGGAGGGGCAACCGCGCACGGAAGGACGCCACCGCCTCGTCGTCGTACTCGGCGAAGATCACCTCCTCGGCTCCCTCGCGGGCCCGCGCGAGCACACGGCCGTGCGGGTCCACGATGAGGCTCGCTCCCCGAAAGGGCGCCTCCCCGAAGGAGCCCTGGACCGACGAGCCGGCCACGAACATGCCGTTGTCCAGCGCGCGTGCCCGCAGCGCAAGCTCCCACTCCTCCGCCGGCCCGAACCACGCGGACCCCACCAGGCCGAGCGTCGCCCCCGAACGAGCGAGGGTGCGCGCCGCCTCGGGAAACCGCGTGTCGTAGCAGATCCACATGCCCAGCCGAATGCCTGCTGCCGTCATCGCCTGGAAACCGGGGCCGGGCACGGCCCACTCCTTCTCGGTTACCCAGAGGTGGACCTTGCGGTACACGGACCGCAGAACGCCCCCGCTGTCAAGGAATCCCAAGCTGTTGTGAAGGACGCTGTCCGGTGTCCGCTCTGCAAAGCCGAAGCACAGCGCGATGGCGTTCTCACGCGCGTACTGGGAAAGCACGGCGATCTCCGAGCCGCCCGGAGAAACCGACCAGCTCCGCGCCTCTGCCGCGGGGGGATAGCCGCAGAGGCACAGTTCGGGCAGGACGAGCATCCCGGCTCCCTGCTCGGATGCCTCGTGCGCGAGCGCGCGGATATGCTCCGTGTTTTCCCGGATTCCGCCGGCGGCGGGCGCGAACTGCCCGCAGGCGAGAATGGATTTCACCCGGTCCCTCCCGGGGCAAAGGTAGTCCCCGGAGCGCGCCCGATTCAAGGGCCGGTCGGGCGCGCGCCGTGCTCGTCTTGACCCCTGCGGCCCGGAGGACCACCATTGAACCAGTGGAAAGCGCGTACGGAGGTGCGGCATGAGCACGGGAAGGGTCGATGCGGTCCGCCGGCTGGGGGAGTACCTCGTGGAGACCCAGGCCCTGCGGCAGGAGCAGGTGGGCATGCTCCTGGAGGAGCAGCGCGGGAACGCAGCGGTCGGTGTGCACTGCCGGCTCGGAGAGATCGCGGTGCGCCGGGGCTGGGCGGAGGCGGACCAGGTCACTTCGGCGCTGAAGACCCAGGCCGAGGAGGAGATCGACAAGAGCGATGCCGGGCATGTCCTTGTCTCCTTCGGTTGGATCACCCCGACGCAGCTCGAGGAGGCACGCCGCCGCTGCGCCCGTTCGTCCGAGACCCTGGAGGAAGCCATCGTCGAGCTCGGCTTCTCCACGCCGGAACGGCTTCGCCTTGCGGGCATCCTCGCCAGGATCCGCTCGGCGACTGCCGTGAGGCGGATCTCCGGCTCCAGCTTCTCTCCGTACAACGTCATGGAGCTGATCGTCGGAGAGGAGACGAACGCCGCCATCCGCGCCGACACGCTGTGCACGTGCAGCCAGTGCTGGAGCAATGTGTACGCCCTGGCGCTGAATGCCATGCCGGCCCGTTACGTGAGCGACCACGGAAGGATCCTGGACTACTACAGGCGCTTCCGGGAGGAGTACGGGTCACTGGCCCGTGAGCGTGTCGCCGCCGCCCTTTCCCAGGTGCGGAGCAACCCCAAGGCGTCCTGCCTGTCCCGTTTTTCAGCGGAGATCCTCGCCGGCCGGGAGTCCGAGGCCCGGGTGCACGAGGTCATCGTGCGGGTCTCCGCGCAGCACGTGCACCTCCGCCAGGAGGACATGGCCCGGCTCTTCGGCCCCGGGGCTTCCTTGAGCCGTCTCAAGGATCTGCACCAGCCGGGGCAATTCGCCGCCAATGAGACGGTGACGCTCGTGGGCCCGAAAGGCAGCATCGAACATGTTCGCATCCTCGGTCCCTTCCGGGCACAGACGCAGGTGGAGATTTCCGGCACGGATCAGTTCTCACTCGGGGTGCAGGCGCCGGTCAGGGAATCCGGCCGGCTGGAGGGAACGCCGGGGATCCTCCTGCGAGGGCCGGCGGGTGAGCACGAGATCTCCGAAGGGGTGATCC
>JBEKXR010000579.1:0-3440 GCA_049511935.1 Spirochaetia bacterium
AACGTAAGGCCAGTGGTTCCTGTTGTCCCGCCCATGAAAAGGTACGGGGTGACGACGGGCCCCGCAGACCGCAGAAGCGTCACCTGCTCGCCTGGTGCAGCGGTGCTCGTGATAAGGGTTCCGCGTCCGTTGCCGAACGAATAGGTTCCATCCGACTGGTAGAGGCTAGGGCTGCCGCTGCTCGTTACGAACCCTCCATAGAGCACACCGCCAAATAGGGACATCGCATTGCAGACGGCGCCGCTTGGGTTGTATGGGCGCGAGTTATCGTTGATGTTGGGCGTCCATGCGACCCCGTTTGCGAGTGAATATATCCCCTGGAACACCCCACCCGCGGCCACGCAGTAGGTGCCCGGTACTGGCACTGCGATGTCGAATATCGAAAGCGTCAGCGATAAGGAGTTCGTTGCGGTTTTCCTCTCGGTCTCGATCGTCGCGAAAATCGCATCGCTGCAGGAGATCAGGGCGAACTGAGCCATGCTGAAGAGGCCCAAGAAGGTCAGGTATCTGGCTTTCATTCAGTTTCCTTTAGAAATGATAAAGCGCGGAAAGAGAGAATTCGAGAAAATTCCCGTACCGCGTCAGTGTCGGGTTGGTGTTGAACTGCATATCGAACCAGTAATTCAGGTTGACGCCGAAAGACCAGGACGAATTGTAGATCCAGTAGAAGGCGGCCCCCGGGCGCAGGAGCAGGTCGATTGTCGACAAGCTCGTATACTTCACGATGTTCATCCCGATCCCCATCGTCAGGGGAACTTCGAAGGGGTAGAAAGTGAATATGTAGGAACCCTTTACAACGAATGGAAGCATCAGGAGCACGTTGGAGTTCGGAGAAAGGGTGAAGTTACCCGCGACATCCGCACCGAGCCGGATCCGGGGCGTCACGTAGGCCGCCCAGCTCAATGAGCCGACCGCGCCCAGGGTGAGCTGAGGCGGGCTGCCGGCCAGGAGGACTGTCCCGGTGGGCAGGAGGAAGAGCGGCACGAACAAACCGGCGTTGATCGACATCGTCTGGTCCCCGAGAGCGTACTGGGACGAGGAGGCACCCGAATTGTCCGCGGCAAAAATCGGTGCCGAGGCGCACGCGAGCACGAGCATGACTGTGGCAGTACGTCGAGCAGCTTTGTTCAATTGGTTTGTCTCCCGGTGCATGCCAAGCGTAGCACGCGGCGCGAGGTTGTTCAAGTTTCCGCGTTGTCCGGCGCGTCTTCCGTTTCCTCGATGTCGAGCACGAGGTTATGGATCGGTCCGTCGACGTCGATCTCCACGCTGCCCCTGCTGTCCGCGGTCCGTGTGGTAATGAGCGAGCCGTCCTCGCGCTTTTCGAGGTCTCCCTGCGGAAAATCGACCCGGCAGAACGGATTGAGGAGACGCACCAGGGCGAATACGCGTGACGGGAGGACCAGGGAGAGATTGCTCCCCGAGCAGTATATCTGCCCGTTCAGTTTTGTCCGCGGCGGGCCGAGAAGAACTTCCTGGCTGCCGGAATCCGTCCGCAGCTCGATCGATTCGACCGAGAGCCGCCGGAGGTCGAGGCGCATGTCCGCCTTGTGCAGCTGCAGGGACAACCGCAGCGGGACCGCGAAGGGCAACTCGAGGCGCCACGTGTTTCCCGTTTTCACGTGTGAGGGGAACATGGGCTGACTCACGGTGATCGATATGTCGCTTCGGTCTCCCACGGTTTCGTGACGAATCGTGGGGGCCGGGCGGGAATCGGAGGACTCGGTCACGAGGCGCGGTGCAGCCCCTGCCGGCACGGCCAGCAGCTTGCCGTACGAGAACTGCACGCGCATCGCGAGCTCCGCGGATCCTGCTTCGAATGGAAGCGGATACTCGTGCGTGGCAGTCCGAGAGGCGCGGGCGGAGACCCTCTTCTTCGTCGAATCCCCGACGAGCATGAACCCCGCGAGGACCAGCAGGAGGGGCCACAGGTTCAACGCAGTGTTGACTGCCGAGGCGGAGATGAGCTCGAGGTTGTACCCCAGGAGAAACAACCCGATGACGAGGCAGAATGCCGAGAAGAGGAGCGCGATCCGCCTGGCAAGGGGATGCATGCCGGTACTCTAGGGAGATTGTGCGCCTGATGTCAACTCGACGACGCGTCTGCCGGCGGCTGTCTCTGGACATGCCGCAGGCCGATTGTTTACATTGAGCGCGAAGGGAGTCCCCTATGAGTGATATTGTTCCAAGAAGTCAGTTGACCAGAGACGGGGTGAAAGGAGCTGGCGCCGTCGTCGGCGGGCTCGCGCTGCTGGTGCTCGCAGGCGGTCACATCATCAGCATCATTGCCGGCGGTGTCCTCATCATCGCAGGGCTCGCGTTGAGCTCCTCGAAATCCGACCGAGCCGCGGGCATCGTGACGACGGTCGTTGGCGCCTCCGCCCTCGCTGCCGGCATCCTGGGACGTTGGATTCCCGGCATACCGTGGCTGATGCGGATTGCGGGATTCGTGTTTCTCGGCGCGGGGATCTATTCACTCGTCAAGTTCTTCCGAGGTATGAAAACGAGGACCTGACCTGAACGATAGCGGCCGGGCGGCAGGAAAGGTCTGGCTGGAGACCTACGGCTGCCAGATGAACAAGGCGGAATCCGAATCCATTCTCATGTCCCTGGCCGCTGCCGGATGGACGGAGGGAGAGTCCGAGTCCGACGCCGACCTGGTCATCCTGAACACGTGCTCGGTGCGGACAACGGCGGAAGAGCGGATCCGCGGCCGCCTGGTTCTGACGGGCTGCATGGCGGAGCGGCTCAAGGAGAGGATCATCGACGAGCATCCGGAGGTGGACGTCGTCGTCGGAACCTTCAACAAGAAGAACCTCGTTGGCGCGGTGCGCGAGGCACGGGCCACCAAGACCCGCGTCGTTTCCACGCGCAGGACCACGTACGATTTCGCAGAGTCGCACTCGGCCTCCGGAAGCAAGGCATTCGTGCCGATCATGCACGGCTGCGACAACTGGTGCACCTACTGTGTCGTGCCGAGCGTCCGGGGCCCCGAGGTGTCCCGACCGCCGGATGAGATCCTCGCTGAGATCAGCCGCCTCGAAGGCAGAGGGGTGCGGGAGGCGACGCTCCTCGGTCAGAATGTCAATTCGTACCGGTGGCGCGCGTCCGAAGGATTCCTGTCCTTTCCCGATCTCCTGAGGAAGGTGGCGGAACGGACACGGTCGATCCGCTGGCTGCGATTTCTCACTTCCCACCCGAAGGATCTCTCGGAATCCCTCCTCGAAGTCATGGCGCGCACGCCGGTTCTCTGCCGCCATATCCATCTTCCCCTGCAGAGCGGCTCCTCCCGGGTCCTCGGGCTCATGAACCGCGACTACACCGGGGAGCAATACCTGGGGCTCGTACGGCGCGTCAGGGCAGCTTTAAGCGGCGTGTCCATTACGACCGATATTCTCATTGGCTTCCCGGGGGAGTCAGACGCGGACTTCGCAGAGACC
>JBEKXR010000580.1:0-2717 GCA_049511935.1 Spirochaetia bacterium
TTTTATCTACGTCGCGCTCGTCATCGGGCTCATCCTCGTGATTGTCTCGCTCGTCCCTCGAATTCGCGGGCGCAGGTGATTCGGAAGAACTCTCGGTGGCGTAAGAAGCAGCGCTCTTGGCGACAGGTTTCGGTCGCGGGGAGGGCTGCGGGTAGAGTTTCTACGAGAAGGGAGTGAAAGCTGTCATGTTTGAACCGATTGGTCTCCTCTGGGGTATTGTCACGCTCATTTTTGGAATCCTCGTTATCGTCTATCCCAACCTGTTGCGCTACACTGTGGGTATTTATCTGATTATCGTAGGCTTGTGGGCCATTATTCCGAGACTCCATTTCTAACCTGCATTCCTCAGGGAGCGCCGTAGCGGTCAGGTCGAAAAAATGTCGGAGTAGTGCCGCCGGGACGGCGAGCCTTCTCCGTGGAGGATGAGATAATGGGTCGCATCATTGTCACTGTGATCCTGGTCGTCGTGCTTGCGGTGCTGGTCTCGATGAACCTCGGTTTCACGACCTCGGTCAACCTCTTCGGAGCCCGGTTCGACAGCGTGTCCGTCGTGGCGGTCGCGGCGCTGAGCTTCGCCGCAGGCGTCGTCTATTCGCTGTTCATCTACTTCGGAAGGTTTCTGCACGGCAGGGCAAAGCGGGGACTCGCCAACAGGGACCGGCACCTCACGGAGCGGGAGAAAAAGCTCGCGAACAGGCAGGTTGACGCCGATCGCGCGCCCGATGCATCCCCTCCGCCGCGCACTCCCAAGGACGTTCTGCAGATCGGCGGCAGGCAAGAGGCTGGGGACGAGAAAAACGGTCTCGCCCGCGGTCACCGATCGGTTTTCGCGAAGTTCCTCGATTCTTTCAGGGCTCGACCGTGATGCGCCCCTGCCACAGTGGAGGACGATCCTCAGCGCCGTACAATACTCACTATACGTGCGCTACCGCACAGAAATGCTCCTGGTTCTGTGCTTTGATGTTCGTGTTCGAAGCTTCTTGAGATCCTATAAGGGAGCGTCTATGTCAGAGACCATGAGAGAGGTACAGGAATACAATCATTCTGGTGCTCCACCAGCCCCACCTAGTTATACGTACTTCTATGAAGCCGACAAGGATGGCAATGTAACAGCAAGTCTGCACCGTCTGTTTGCTGACCCCCGCTTTGAGGAAACGGCAACTTCCATAAGCATCGCAGAGTTCATGGAGGGCGAGCATTCAATAGATGAGCTGACACGCAAAGACAAAGATAAGATTCTCATAGATGAGCTCAGGGAGGAGATTGACCTCCAGACTCGCCTTGCGAAAAGACTCTACCCGAAGTTGGACCCTGAAAGCAATGCGTTTGAGGATGCCGTGATCACAATACGACTTGACCATACATATCATGATGGTTGCCGGTATTGGTGGATTGTCGGCAAGAGTCTCCTTACAACATCCGTTTATCACCATGTCAATGGAGAATGGAAGGTAAGGAGAATGAAGAGCGTAGATACATTGTAAAGCCCTGACACGGCCGGTGGCCCGGAGCTCCTCGGGAGTGCGGCGCTGCGCTTGGTAATGAAGATCAGCCACAGAATACAGAGAGCCATCATTTGTAGGGTATCTCACAAAATCTAGGAGATTTTGCGACAAAACGAGCCATTCCATAATAACGACTTGAAGTTTGTAATAAATATTACAATTTCTATGAATTTGTTTGACAAATACTGCGGTATCATGTACCATCAGGAATTGAACGAGTGAAATTAGTCACATTCTGTTGCTTTTCTACCAAACTTGTCAGGGCATCGAAAGGAGGTGAGGAAGAGAACAATTTTTCTCTCCCATGAAAGTGGTCGTAGACCATTTGAACTATTTCAAGAGGAGGTATCTGGATATGACAAGAAGGAAAACATGGATAAGGGGCGGGCTGGTGGTCCTGTTCTGCCTCTTGTTCGCGGCGGCGGCCTTCGCAAGCGGAGGCGGCGAGTCGGCGAAAGCAAAGGGATTCGTAGTCGGTCTGAGCAACGGGCCGTTCCTGCACAGCTGGCGCATTGAGATGCTGGAAAGCCTGCAGACCCAGTTCGACATGTACAGGGACAAGGGCTGGGCGAGCAAGCTCATCATCCAGAATGCGGGCCCTGACGTGAACACGCAGATCGCGCAGATCAGGAACCTGATCGCGAGCAAGGTGAACCTGCTCCTCATCAATCCCAACTCTTCGACGGCCCTGGACCCGGTAATCAAGGAAGCCCAGGACGCGGGAGTGCTCGTCATCGTGTACGACCAGCCGGTGGCCAACCCGAACGTCCTGAACATCTATATGAACCAGGAGTGGTGGCAGAGCCCGCTCACCGAGTGGCTGGTGAAGCAGCTCAACGGCAAGGGCAACATCGTGTACATCAGCGGAATCGCGGACCAGCCGGGCAATATCCTGCGCGATCAGGCCGCCATGAAGGTCCTGGCGAAGTACCCCGACATCAAGCTCCTCGCCAAGGCCAACGGGAACTGGGACCCGGCGGCCGCTCAGCAGGTCATGACCGACCTCCTGGGCTCCTTCCCCAACATCGACGGCGTCCTGACCCAGGACGGCATGACCACCGGCATCATCCGCGCCTTCGAAGCGGCGGGCAAGAAGGTGCCCCCCGTCACCGGTGACACCCTGGTCGCATTCATCAAGGATTGGAAACAGAGGAAAGACGCGAGCGGGTTCAACACCGTCGGGATCGAGAACTCCCCGGGGGCCGTCGCGAC
>JBEKXR010000581.1:0-2707 GCA_049511935.1 Spirochaetia bacterium
TATCAGAAGGCTTTGTACGAAGCCGGGATTCCAATAACGGCATTTACCACCAAAGACATTCAGAAGGAAGTTGCGAAGCTGAAGGAGCGTGGTGTCAAATTCCGAGGCGAGCCACAAAAGGCAGGACCCATAATGACGGTGCTTTTCGAGGATACGTGCGGGAACCTCGTGAATCTGGTTCAGCCTATCTAAGCGCTTCCATTATCGCTGCTGCTTCACGTGAGGATGAACGCAACAGGAGAGGACCATGTGCCGAAGCATCAAACCACTTTTCAATTTCGACCCGCCGGCTACTGAGGAGGAGATCCGAGGGGCCGCGGTTCAGTTCGTGAGGAAGCTTTCGGGATTTGCCAAACCCTCGAAAGTCAACGAGCGGGCGTTCAACCACGCTGTCGACGAAGTTGCCGCGGCTGCGCGGAGACTCCTGGGCTCTCTGGTAACGAACGCGGAACCTCGTGACCGCCTGGTTGAAGCCGAACGCGCCCGAGCCAGGATCATTCGAAGGTTCGGGGGAGGCGGCGCGCCCGGCGAACCGCAGCCGGCTATGAATCCGCCAGGGACATGACCACCCGCAACCCTTCCCCGCCTGGTTGCTGAGAAGTCACTCGGTAGGGGAACTCTTGGGAAGCGGCGTGCGTCCCTGGTAGCCTTCCTCGATGCCGTGATACCAGGCGAGCTCGCTCTCATCGCTCCGCCAGCACAGGAACACCGTCTGGCCATCGATCACAGCGGGGAAGTCGACGAGACCAATCGAGAAGTTCCAGTCTTTGAAGTAGCATCCCATACCTTCGAGCTCGAGGAGGTTTTCCTCCATCTCGTCCTGCAGTCGGGGCAGTTCGCTGTCGTTCTCGTCCAGTTCCCTGATCTTGCGGGCCGTCTCCAGCACATCAGCCACGATCTGCCGCACCAGGGGCAGGGCGCTCTCCGCTTCCAGCCGTGTGAAAAGCCGCTTGAACTCCATGTCCTATGCCTGCCTTGAAACGCCTCGTGAGGGCCTGCTACGATTCAGATGACACGCAGGCGCTCGGCGGTCTTTCGGTAGACAACGGTCTCTGTCTGGAAATCCAGAATGATGTGCCAGGCCTGCATGGTCTTTGCTCCGACAATGAGCTCCTCCGAGCAGTTGTCGAAGACGATGAACTCATCGCTGAACCTCGCCTTACTGTCGTCGAAGCGGAAGTTCAGTGTCACCCTGTACAGGGCCTGGATGAGCTCACCCGCCCGCGCTGTTTCGAAGATCCAGTTTTCGGGATCCGGCAGGACGCCCAGCGGTTCTATTCGCTCAGCGATATCCCGGCGGATGATCGAATAGCTGGCCCCCGAGTCGAAGAGGGCATGGCACCGCGCGCTTCCCTTGGACCCGATCAAGGTGACTTCATGCTCCAGCACACTCACGGCACTCTCCTGCCTTGGTATACTGGGCACTTTCAAATAGTGATTCATGGAACAATGGTCGCATCGGCCGTGAGGTGAGTCAAGCGCGCTGAACGCAAGGCGGCGTTCATAGTCCTGCCCGCGCATGGTACTCTTGTCGCCGAAAGGGGGGCGTCATGGCCAAGCGAGCTGAGTCGACGGGGCGTGCGAAAAAAGCCGCGGAGAAGACTGCAAAGAAGCCGGCCCAGCCGCGCCGTAAGAAGGGGGCCGTGTCTATCAAGGGGCTGAGCGCTGTCGAGGTGACCAGTGATTCGCCTCCCCCAGAGATCGAGGCTTTGGTCCAGGCCATCCGTGAAAGCGGCGGCGGAGTGGTCGGGAGCTACCGAGACCCTGCGGGCGGGCACTGGCATCTCCTTGCGAGCCTGCCGATCGAGCGGGTCGAGCCGACGCCCTTTCAGCGCGACATTTCGAAGACCCACGTCGAGAGGCTCGGCAGTGTGATCGGGCGCATGGGCCGGTTCCTGGATCCCATCATTGCGGTGCGCACGGACCAGGGAATGTTCTGGTCGCCCAACGGCCACCATCGGCTTGCCGCGATGCGGCAGCTCGGTGCTCGCTCCATCCTCGCCGTGGTCGTTCCCGAGCTCTCCGTGGCATACCAGATCCTCGCCATGAACACGGAGAAGGGGCACAACCTGCGGGAGAAATCGCTTGAGGTGATCCGCATGGCGCGCTCCCTGGCCGAGCTGGACCCGCGGCCCGAGAAGGACTTCGCGCTGGAGTTCGAGGAGCCTGACTATCTCACCCTTGGCTTTGCCTACGAGAAGCGCGGGCGCCTCAGCGGCGGTGCGTACCATCCCGTTCTGCGGCGCGTGGAGGCCTTCCTGGATTCGCCGCTGCCTACGGCTCTACAGGTGCGAGAGCTGCGCGCGGAGAAGCTTCTCACCCTGGACGACAAGGTGGGCGATGCGGTTGTTGCCCTCAAGGAGCGTGGCTTCACCAGTCCTTACCTGAGGGCTTTCGTCGTGGCGCGGCTGAATCCCCTGCGATTCCGCAGAGGGGCGACGATGAGCGCGGATGATGCCCTGGATGCGATGATGGCGGCCGCGCAAAAGTTCGACGCCGCGAAGGTGAAGGTGGGGGACCTGGCTGCCGCGCCGCCGGGACCTGCGGAGGAGTCCTGAGCTGACATATTGAATCGGGCCTGCGGCACCTTCAGGCGATAATGCGCGTCGATACTTGCCAAGAACCTGACTCGCAGGAACCTTATATTATGAGGCTGAGAGGCCGTATGGCCAGAAGAAAATGTACCGAGACGGGCGATTGGCCGTCA
>JBEKXR010000582.1:0-2703 GCA_049511935.1 Spirochaetia bacterium
TGCGCTTCCTGGTCGCGGATCGGAAGCTGGGGAGCCAAGTTTATCGCCTTTCTGTCAGTCTTTTCCCCGTTCACCTTCTTGAATGACGGGCAGGCGCTCACGCAGACGCCGCATCCCGTGCAGTCCAGGGAGGAGACCTGGAGGGTAAACTTCATGCCCTCGAACTCCTTGCCCTTCGCGTCAATGGATTTGAAGGCGGAGGGGGCGTTCTTGAGGAGGGCCGGATCGTAGACCCTCATGCGGATGACCGCATGCGGGCAGACCATCGAGCATTCGCCGCATTGGGTGCAGGTTTCAGGATCCCAGACCGGGATCTCCTCCGCGATGCTCCGCTTCTCCCACCTCGTCGTGCCCGTGGGCCACGTGCCGTCATCCGGCAGCAGGGAGACCGGCAGCGACTCTCCGCGTCCTGCAATGATCTCCGCCGTCACCGTGCGCACGAACTCGGGCGCCTCGGCGGGCACAGGGGGCAGCATGTGGAGGTTTCCCTCGGTGCGCGCGGGATAGTCGACCTTCTCGATGCGGCTGCGGGCCGTCTCCACGGCCTTCATGTTCATCTCGACGATGTCCCTGCCCTTGTTGCCGTAGGTGTCCTCGATGGCGGTCTTGATGAGCTCCAGGGCCTTCGCCTCCTCGAGGACTCCGGAAATCAGGAAGAAGGCGGTCTGCATCGTCACATTGATCCGTCCCCGCAGGCCGACCTCGTCGGCGATCTTCGTGCCGTCGATGACGTAGAACTTCAGCTTCTTGTCGATGATCTGCTTCTGCACCTCCACCGGGATCTTTCCCCACACCTCGTCCTTCGAGAAGGGAGAGTTCAGGAGGAACACGGCCCCGTCGTCCGCCTGGGAGAGCATGCCCAGGCGGTTGAGGAAGCTGAATTTGTGGCAGGCCAGGAAGCTCGCCTTGGAAATGAGGTAGCTGCTCTTGATCGGCTTCTTGCCGAAGCGCAGGTGCGACACCGTGGTGGAGCCGGACTTCTTGGAGTCCAGGACGAAGTAGCCCTGGACGTAGTTGTCGGTGGCCTTCCCGATGATCTTGATCGAGTTCTTGTTCGCCCCGATCGTTCCGTCCGCGCCCAGGCCGAAGAACATCGCCCGGTGCACGCCGGCCGGCTCGGAGGAGAATGCCGGGTCGAAGGGAATGCTCGTGTGCATCACATCGTCGTTGATGCCGATGGTGAAGTGGTTCTTCGGTGCCTTCTGCGAAAGCTGGTCGAAGACACCCTTCGCCATTGCACCGGTGAACTCGTACGAGCCAAGCCCGTAACGCCCCCCGATCACGACGGGGTAGTCCTTCGCCTTGAAGAGCCCCAGGCCCATGGCTTCGCCGATCGCGGTGCGCACGTCCTCGTACAGCGGCTCACCAAGGGAGCCAGGCTCCTTCGTGCGGTCCAGGACCGCGATGGCCTTCACGGACTTCGGCAGCGCCTGGGCGAAATGCTCGAGGCTGAAGGGACGGAAGAGGCGAACTTTCAGGACGCCGACCTTCTCGCCCTTTGCCACAAGGTATTCGGCCGCTTCTTCCGCGGCTTCCGCGCCGTTTCCCATCAGGACGATGACCCGCTCCGCGTCGGGGGCCCCGACATAGTCGAACAGCCGGTACTGGCGGCCGACGATCTTCGCGAGCTTGTCCATTGCCTTCTGCACGATCCCGGGAACCGCGGCGTAGTACTTGTTGACCGTTTCACGCCCCGCGAAGTAGACGTCGGGGTTCTGGGAGGTTCCCTTGATCGTGGGCCGCTCGGGATTCAGAGCCCGCGCCCGGTGCGCCGCCACCAGCTCGTCGGTGACCATGGCGCGCATGTCGTCTTCCGAGAGCTGCTCGATCTTCTGCACCTCCATGTAGGAACGGAAGCCGTCGAAGAAGTGCAGGAAAGGCACGCGGGATTCCAGGGTCGCCGCCTGCGCGATGAGGGCGCAGTCCATTATCTCCTGTGCATTGCTGGAGCACAGCATGGCCCAGCCCGTGGACCGGCAGGCCATCACGTCCCCGTGATCGCCGAAGATGGAAAGGGCGTGGGTAGCCAGGGCGCGTGCCGCGATGTGGAACACGGTGGAGCACAGCTCGCCGGCGATCTTGAACATGTTGGGGATCATCAGCAGGAGGCCCTGGGAGGAGGTGAACGTCGTCGTGAGGGCGCCCGTGGTGAGCGCGCCGTGCACGGCACCCGCGGCGCCCGCTTCCGACTGCATCTCGACCACGGTCGGAATTGTGCCCCAGATGTTCCTTCTGCCTTCCGCCGAAAACTCGTCCGCGGATTCCCCCATTGTGGAGGAGGGAGTGATGGGGTAGATCGCGATCACCTCGTTTGTCGCGTGCGCGACCGTAGCGGCGGCGGTGTTCCCGTCGATGGTCACCATCTTCCTGGCCATATGCTGAATCCTTCTTTCGTGAAAAAGATGTAAGGGACTTTGTGAGGGTATTCTATCGCAAAAGAGGAATCATGACAATTGAGGCCGTTTACAGGGAGTGCGCCAGAGAAAGCAGGAAATCGCGGTTGTCCGCCTGCATGTAGCGCATCGTCCCTCCCATCCGCGAGAATGTCTTGCAGTACCGCAGGTAATAGGCGGGATCCGTCATCGGCGGCTCGCCGTCCCTCGTCCAGTCCCAGGCGGATTCGGCGATGTCCACGACGAGGATGTAGTGGCGCTCGATGGTGCGCCCGGCCTGCAGCGCGATGTTTCGCGCCATGGAGAGGGA
>JBEKXR010000583.1:0-2703 GCA_049511935.1 Spirochaetia bacterium
CTCGAAACCCTGGCGGGTTCGGAAGAGGAGGAACCAGATCACCGCGCCCATCACGATCGCCACGACAAGGCTGTAGTCGAGATAGACGTAGTCGGGAACCTTCCAGCCAACGGCGCGGAATAACCCGTTGAGCTTTCCGAAAAGCGCCGTCGGCAGGATCTTCTTCGTCTGCGGCTCCAGGCTCACCCCTTTCGCCATTCCGCTCAGGGGACCGTTCACGAGGTAGTTCACCAGGGCGAGCCCGATGTTGTTGAACATGATCGTGGTGATCACCTCGCTGATCCCGCGCGCGGCTTTCAGCACCGCCGGGACCAGCGCCCAGAGCGCACCACCGAGCATTGCGGCCAGTATCACCACGGGAATATGGAGCACGGCCGGCAGCGGGAGGTACACCCCGGCCAGGGCGCCGATCAGGCCGCCCACGAAGTACTGCCCCTCGTTGCCGATGTTGAACACCCCCGCCCGGAAGGCGATGGCGATCGACAGCCCCGCAATGTAGTAAGGGATGGAGAGGGACAGAACCGCGGCGAGCTTCGCCGCGCTGCTCATGCTGAACTTGTAGATCGCCTCGAAGGCCTTGATGGGGTTCTCGCGCATGAGGATGACGATGGCGACCAGGACCACCATCGATGCGAGGAATCCGATGAAAGGGGCTGACTGCGCGAGGAGAATGTCGCTCCTGAAACGGCGTCTAGGCTGGGGCATCTGCTTTTCCTCCCGTCATCGAGAGCCCCACTTCTTCACGCACCGCCAGCTCGTGGGTGAACTCGCGGATGATCCGGCCCTTGAAGATGACCCCGATCCTGTCCGAGAGAGCGAGGAGCTCGTCCAGGTCCGCGGAGACCAGCAGCACCGCTTTGCCCTCCGAGCGGGCCTTCATGATCTGTCGATGGATGAACTCAGTTGCCCCGATGTCCACTCCCCGGGTTGGCTGCGCGGCGAGCAGGAGCCTCGGCTCGCAGGACAATTCGCGCGCCACCACCGCCTTCTGCTGGTTGCCGCCCGACAGGGCGTTTGCCGGGGTGTCGCACGACGGAGTGCGGATGTCGTATTGGGCGATGATCCGCAGCGCCGACTCCCGGATTGCGCGATTGTTCACCAGCTGCAGGCGCGTGGCGAACGGCGGCTTGTCGTGCCGGCCGAGGGTGAGATTTGTCGCGATGGAGAAGGGGAGCAGGAGTCCGTATTTCAGACGGTCCTCCGGGATGTGGGCGATCCCCTTCTCTCTTCGCGTGCGGACGCTCCAATTCCGCATGCTGGCCCCTTCCAGCAGGATGTCCCCCGATTCGACCTCCAGCCCCTCGGCAATGGCGTGGACGAGCTCGCTCTGCCCGTTGCCTTCCACCCCCGCGATGCCGTAGATCTCTCCAGCGTTGACGGAGAATGACAGTCCGTCCACCGCGTTGAAGCCGCGCGCGCTGCGGACCTTCAGGTCACGCACCTCCAGCACGGCGCGGCCCGACTGGAGCGGGGGCCGGTCCACTTCGAGCAGGACAGGCTTTCCCACCATGAGCTCGGCGATCATAGGCTTGGTGACGCCGGCCCGATCCATGGTGCGCACGATTTTTCCCTGGCGAATCACCGTGATCCGGTCAGCCACCTCGAGGACTTCGTCCAGCTTGTGGGTGATGAAGATGATGCCTTTTCCGTGGGAGGTGAGGGCGCGGAATGTGCGGAACAGCTCATGGGCTTCCTGCGGGGTGAGCACCGCCGTCGGCTCGTCGAAGATGAGGATCCGGGCTCCGCGGAAGAGGATCTTCAGGATCTCCACCCGCTGCTGGAGGCCCACCGCAAGGTCCTCCACCCGGGCCTCGAGCGGCACCGTGATCCCGTTTTCCTGCATGATAGCGTCGATCCGTGAACGCTGCGCGTGCACCGCCAGCACGCCCGCCCGCTGCGCCTCCTCCCCAATGACGACGTTTTCCAGGACGGTGAAGGGCGGGAACAGCATGAAGTGCTGGTGCACCATGCCAATGCCGCGTGAAATCGCGTCCCGGGGACCGCGGATGGAGATGCTCGTCCCTTCGACGCTGATCGAGCCCGAGTCGGGCCTGTACAGCCCGTAGAGGATCTTCATGAGCGTGGTCTTGCCGGCGCCGTTCTCCCCGACAAGAGCGTGCACCTCGCCGGCGCGCAGGTCGAAGGAGACATGGTCGTTCGCCGTCACACCGGGAAACTGCTTCGTGATCTCCCGCAACTCCAGAAGGTCGTCGGCCATCTCTCCTCCCCGGGCGAAAAAAAAGCGGGAGCAGTATGCTGCTCCCGCCTCATGGATGTCGAGCCCTACATCAGGGTCTGCGCCCAGGCGGCCATGTCCGTGTTCTCATCGGGGACCGTGATCTTCCCGCTGATGATGTCCGCGCGGAGCTGGAGGATCTTCGCCCGCACGTCGGCGAGGCTCGCCTTGTTGTACTGGTTCTCCGCGAAGCCGACGCCGTCTTCCTTCAGGCCGAAGGATCGGTAGCCGCCGGCGAGCTTTCCGCTGTTGTCCATGAAGTCCTTGGCGCTGAGGAACACCGCGGTGTCCACCCTCTTCACCATCGAGGTGAGGATGTACTGCGCGCGGGCCTTGGTCGCCGCTTCCTTCGCCATGGCGTAGATCACGCCCTGATCGGAATCCACGCCGATCGCCATCTTCTTGGACTCCTGGGCCGCCTTGAACAGGCCGTCGCCCGATCCGCCGGCCGCGTGGAACACTATCGC
>JBEKXR010000584.1:0-2678 GCA_049511935.1 Spirochaetia bacterium
CCGAATCCCTGGTTTCGGACGTGGAGGCATGGATGACGCGCAAGGGCCTGGCGGAGAAGGTCCCCTCCTACAGGGACATCGTTGCAGCGGATTTTGCCTCAGATCATGCTCGAGCTCAGTGAGTGCAGCGCGGCCTACGGCAGCAGGGCCGCGCTCTCCTCCGTAAGTCTCGAGGTCGATGACGGCCGCACCGCCTGCGTCGTGGGTCCAAGCGGCTGCGGGAAGACCACGCTCCTGATGCTCGCTGCGGGGTTGAAGACACCTTCTGCCGGCATGGTACTTTTCGACGGGAAGAAGATCGCATCGGGGGACAGGCGAGTGGGCCTGATCCTCCAGCAGTACGGACTGTTTCCATGGTTCACGGTGCGGGACAACGTGGAGCTCGGGCTGCGGATCCGGGGCGCTCCCCCCGAGGAGCGGCACTGCATCGCAGCGCGGGAGATCGCACGTGTCGGGCTTGCAGGATGCGAGTCACTTTTCCCGCGAGAGCTGAGCGGTGGCCAGCAGCAGCGTGTGGGCATCGCTCGTGCGTATGCCCTGGAGCCCCGACTGCTCCTCATGGATGAGCCCTTCTCCGCGTTGGACGCGCTGAGCCGGGAGTCGCTCCAGGATCTTCTCCTGCTCTCGGCACAGGAGCGGGAGGCATCGACTCTGCTGGTTACTCACAGCATCGAGGAAGCAGTGTACCTCGGTCACGTGATCTGGGTCCTCGCGGGCTCACCGGGGAGGGTCGCCGGGCGCTTCGAAAACCCGCGACAGGGTTCTCGCGAGTATCGCCGGGAGCCAGAGTTTTTCCGCTTGTGCGGCGATATCCGTGGGCTCATGGAACATGAGAAGGCGCAGTGACATGCACAGAAGATTTCTCGGCCTGATGGGAGGACTGGCAGCAATGATCGCGGTGTGGTGGGCGCTTTCCTTGCTCGTTCCCGATGGATTTATCCCGGCTCCGGACGCGGTGGGCCTGCGTTTTCTGGTTCTTTTCCCCGGCGCCCTCGCCGCGCATTCTGCCGCAAGCCTCGGCCGGGTGGCGGCTGCTCTGGCCCTGTCCATTCTCACGGCCGTGCCTGCGGGTATTGCGGTCGGTCGAAATCCTGTCCTCGGCAGGATTCTTTCGCCCATTCTCTACGTCCTGTACCCCGTTCCCAAGATCGCCCTTCTGCCGCTCCTCATGCTCCTGTTCGGCCTCGGAGACTCCTCCAAGGTGCTGATCGTCTTTCTCGTGCTGTTCTTCCAGGTTCTCGTTGCGGTCAGAGACGCCGCGCGAGAAGTGCCTCCGCAGTTCCTTCTCTCCCTTCGTTCCCTTGGTGGAACGCGCCGGCACGCCGTGCTGTATGTCCTTGCCCCGGCCCTCATCCCGGCCATCCTCTCGTCATTGCGGATAGGAACGGGCACGGCGCTGGCCGTCCTCTTCTTTTCGGAGACCTTCGGAACGAGGGTCGGCCTGGGATGGTTCGTGATGGAAAGCTGGATGCGCATGTCCTACGTGGACATGTTCGCCGGCATCCTCTGCCTCGGACTGCTCGGCCTGGCGGTCTTTGTCGGAATCGATTCCCTCCAACGTCGGTTGTGCCGATGGCAGGCGGACCCGGCATCTATGGCAACATGATGAATTTCGTGTCGGTCAGGGTGAAGCGCGAGCGCAACCCGGGCGTGACAGAGACCTCGCGCTTTTCGGTGATGAAGACTGCCTCGACCTTTCCCCTGAGTGACAGGTCCCAGTTGACAATCTCGCGCCCGTTCGTAACGATGGGAGGATTCCCAAGAGGAGACATATGCCAGACACGGTCCGCATCGTCGTCCTTGGCGGTGGGTACGGCGGCGTGGAAGCGGCCAAGGTGCTGGAGCGCGAGCTCGGAAGACGCCGCGACGTCCGGATCACCCTCATCGACAGGAATTCATACCACACTCTCATGACCGAGCTGCACGAGGTCGCCGGCGGCAGGGTCGAACCCGAAACGGTACAGATCAGCTACCGCAAGATTTTCGGGGCACGGAAGGTCGCGCTCGTGACGGACAATGTCCGTACGGTGGATTTCCAGGCCCGGGAAGCGATCTCCGAAAGCGCGCGTTATCCCTACGACTACCTCGTCCTCGGCGCCGGGGGCGAGCCGGAGTACTACGGCCTGCCGGGGATCCAGCAGCATTCCTTCGCTCTCTGGTCCATGGAAGATGCCCTGCGGCTGCGCCGGCACATCGGGGACATGTACCGAAGGGCGTCTGCGGAACCGGACGGCGTGAAGAGAGCGGAAATGCTCACCTTTGTCGTGGCAGGTGCCGGGTTCACCGGTGTCGAGCTCTCCGGGGAGCTGATGGACCAGAGGCGGGCGCTCAGCCGCCATTTCCACATCGACGAGAGCGAGGTCCGGATCATCGTCGTGGAAGCCCTTGACGCGATCATCCCGAGTCTTCCCCCGAAGCTCCAGCGGAAATCAAAAAGCTACCTCGAGCGCCGGGGGGTCGAGTTCATGCTCCGCGCTCCGATCATCGGAGCCCAGCCGAACAAGGTGCTTCTCGCAGGCGGCAAGTCGATCTCCACCCGGACCTTCGTCTGGACGTGCGGTATCCAGGGGTGCGAGTTCGCCGCGAACCTCGCCGTCACGAAGGGAAAATGCTCCAATCGACAGTGTCGGTTTGCCACGACCCAGGGGACCTGCGGGGTGAAGGACTGCACGTTCTCC
>JBEKXR010000585.1:0-2673 GCA_049511935.1 Spirochaetia bacterium
ATCCATGGAACAGCGGGTTTCTCCAGGGAATGATCGACGCGCCCTTTCTGCAGCTCACCCCGGGCACCCGCACGGGCGTCATCCATGACGAAAGTTTCGAGGTTCTCCGCAATGCACTGGAGACCGTGAGGGCTCTGCTGCAGGAGATTATCGCGCAGGAGAAAGCCGCGGAGGAAGAGCAGACAAGCCGCAGCATCCTCAAGAGCGTGCAGAAGGCATTCAAGGAAGCTTTCCTCACCCTGCCGCCTGAAGACTATCACTGGTTCGATCTTCACACGGGCCCACGCAGGGTCGGGCCGGCAAACGGGGTTCGGGGCGCGACAGCTCCAGGGGCTGCCTCAGCGGATGGTTCAGAGGCCGCTTCCGAGACGGCGCCTCCAGGATCGGGGGACGCGGGCGTGGAGGCGGGCTCGCTGGCGGCGGGCGACGGGAGCGCGCCGCTGAATGCGCCTGGCGATGCGGGCGTGAGCGGCGACGCTCAGGAGCGTGGTGAGCCCGCCGCGGAACGAGAGTTCTTCAGCTACCCTGGTCCGCTGTTCAGCGCCGTCATCTCCCCCTCATCGCTCGTCATGAAGGTGAAAGCTGAAAGGGGCTTCCGCTGTATTGCGCGGGACAAAAGCAGGCGTGCCATAGAAGAAGGAGTCGAGATCCGCTGGAAAATCAAAGAAGGAGAAGGTCGGCTTTCGGCCGAAAGTGGTGAGATCGTCGCCTTCACAGCCCCGTCTGAGCCTGGGATCTGCGTCCTGGAAGCCGCAGCTGCCCAGGGGAACATCGTCATCCGCGCCGAAGCGATCATTACGGTGAGCGAAACTCTCATCGAGCGGGACACGGGCCCCGGGGACAAGGGCGGGAAGGGGCTGCCGGGATACACCTTTCTCCGTGCCCCCGGCGAGCTCTGGCGCTCGCGCTACGATGAGAAAAACAATCTCATCGTTGTGAACAACGGCCACCGCGACTATCTCTATGCGGCGCTTAAGCACGCCCGGAAGCTGAAGTACATCTGCCGGCTTTTCGCCAAGGAGCTTGTCCTGGCCAATTTCCCCGGTTTCGACAGCCGCGAGCTCCTGGAGCGCGTGATCGAGCTTTCCCTGTATGCCGAGGAGAACCTGCGGTAGCTGCCGCAAGGGCGCCCGGGTGTGGCGGACTCGCCAGCCGGATTGCACCCGGAGCCGGGGTCTGCTACTCTCTGCCGCACCACTCCATGGCTGATCGACGCTATCTGCTGCTCATCAACGATGCACTGAAGACACACCTCGCGCGGCTTCCCGCGGGCCGCCGAAAGCAGCTCCGGGAGAAGCTGGAGTTTCTCGAGAACGGCATGTGGGACGCGGGGGTCCGGGTCAAGAAGCTGCGGGGCACGCCTCGGGTCGTTTTCGAGGCCAGGATGAGCAAGGGCGACCGTTTGCTGTTCACCCTCGGCCGGCATCGTGACGCGGTGGCGATCTACCTCTGGGGCCTGGTGGACCATGACGCGATCTCCGCGGAGGCGCGCCGGATCGAGCCATCCAACGCGCCGTTCCTCGCCTTCGAGGAGCTGGAGCACGAGGACCGGTCCGAGCTGACCCTCGACGGCCTGCCCGCCCCGTACTTCACCCAGGAGAATGTTGAAGAGCGCGTCCCCGAGGACTACGGTCCTCAGCGCTGGCTGGTGTTCGACGATGAGGAGTGGGGCCGGCTGCTCGCCTCTCCCGACCCTGCCTCGTTCGAGGGCTTTCTTCACCTCACGCGGCAGCAGGAGGAGCTGCTCGCCTCCGCGCCGCCGGTGCTCGTCTCGGGAACCGCGGGAAGCGGCAAGACGACGCTCTCGGTCTACTACCTCCTGCGGGGCGCCCGGCACGGCGGCAGGCGGTTGTTTCTCACGTACAACCCCCTGCTGAAGCGCATGGCCGAGCGGATCTACGCGGGTCTCGTGGAGAAGCGGGTCGAGGCTTCAACTGCCGAGCCGCCGCGTTTCGCGCTGTTCCGGGAAATCGCCCTCGAGGCCGCCGGCGGCCCGCAGGCCGGCTTCGCCCCGGAGGCCGAGGTGGGGCTTCGGGAGTTCACCGCCATCCTGCGCGATCACCGCGACAGGAACCGCGTCGATCCTGAGCTGGCATGGGAGGAGATTCGCTCCATCATCAAGGGGGCCACGGTTCCCCTGGATCCGCGGCGGTGCGCCCTCCTGGTCGAGCGGTTCACCCGCGGCGCCGCCTCGGCTGCCGAGCGGCGGGACATTGTGGAATACATGGCGGGGCTCCGGAACCTCGGCATCGGCCGGAAGGCGGAGGCGGCTCTCGAACGGAGGTCGCTCTTCAGGGACTGGGACGAGTTTCTCGGCCTGCTCGTGAAGCCGAACGATGAGCGATCCGCGGCCGTCAGGACCGCATTGCAGGCGGTTGCCGACCTGGTGGCGAAACACCCCGGGGACTTCTCCCGCCCCCTGTTGGCGCTTGACGATTACCTCGCCCTCGGCCGCAAGCGCGCCCCCAACTTCCGCCACGACCGCTCCGCGCTGTACGCCGTGGCCGTCTTCTACCAGGAGCGCCTCGAGCGCTCAAGCCGGTGGGACGAGATCGACCTTGCCCGGGCAGCCCTGCGAAGACGGGAGGCGGCGCCTGCGGCCTCGGTGTGGGACCTGGTGATCTGCGACGAGGTGCAGGACCTCGCCGACGTGCAGATCGCATTGCTGTTCCG
>JBEKXR010000586.1:0-2664 GCA_049511935.1 Spirochaetia bacterium
TTGATCCGCAGCTATCTCTCGACGATCCGCAAGCGTAAGATGAATGTCATCGATGCAATCGCTGCGGCTTTCGTCAGTGGACCTTCACTCGCTGCTACCCCTCAAACATGCTGAATAAATACAGCGAGACTATCTACAGCTTGTCGGGTAATTCAGGCCGCCGTTCGCGCGGTGTGCGGTGTGCGGCGGGCCGCAGGCCCATGTCGCGCCATCTTCTACGCCATGTATCTTGTTAGCGTGCTGGAGTATCAGTCCGCTTCGTCTGGCAGGTCTCCACGGACGCATGAATTGAGAAAAACATAGCTCGACGGAGGAAACCCGACGCTCGATCGTCGTTGATTTCACGAACGAAGAACCCTTATGAAGACCTTTTCGCCTGGCGCCACGACCATCCGCATCCAGAGCCTTGCTGCACTCGCGAATCCTTTCAATAGGACAAGTTCACGGAAACCAGTCCTCACGAAGTCTCGCGACTGCAAGAGTCGGATTGATGGGATATTGTCAGTCCGGACACATGCAATGATCTCGAGCGCTCCTGAAGTCCGAAGTAGCTGAAGGGCATCGTCGAGGAGAAAACCTCCGACGCCCTTTGCCCTCTGGGAAGGGGTCACCGCAATATAGTAGATGTACCCGGAGCTTTGTTCCAGCATCGTGAACATCGTCAACCCCACCTGCGTGTCCCCTTGGGTCGCTTCCCTCACCCATTTAACAGAACGGAGAGTCCTTTGGGCATGCCAGCGATAGACGCCCTTGAAGCTTTGGTCAAGGATTGGCCTCAGGCTGTCGCGGGTTTCGGTTGGTACCCCCTTGATATGCAGAGCAGAAGACATTGACTGCTCCCCCTTGATCTGAGGCCCCCCGCTCATTTCGTGAGGCTTTCGCAGATGCTCCAAAGCCGTTCTTCGACATCCCTGTTTCTGAATGAACACGGGATCTCTTTCCTGTTCTCGAAGAACTTTCCCGTCACTTCTTCGACGTCAGGGCTGCTTGCAAGCCATACGGCAGTATCAGCTCCATCAGAAGGTGTTCGACCGCCCCCCCGCTGGCGCAGCCTCGCCATCACCTCGGGAGGCGCATGGCGATAAAGGCCGGTGTCAACGATCAGCCCCGGTGCCATTGCGTTCGCCGTCACGCCGCTGCCTTCGAGCCTGCGAGCCAGTGCCCATGTAAGCAGTCTGTCGCACGCCTTCGACTGGGCGTACGCCTTCATGCTTTCGAAGGGACGGCGTTGGAACTGCAGGTCGTCCACGTCGAGGTCACTTGCGAAGGTGGAGGCGACGTTGACGATTCGTGCTGGCGCGTTTTCGCGCAGTCGCGGAAGCAGTAGGCGGCTCGTCAAGAAGTAGCCGAGAACATTCGTTGCAAAGGTCAGTTCGATCCCGTCTGCGTTCTTTGCCCATGGCTGAGATCCGCGGCTCACCGCGGCGTTATTAATGAGCACATCAAGCCGGGCGTGCCGTTCGAGGATCTGTCGTACAAACTCTTCGATCGACTTTCGGCTCGCGAGATCCACCTGAACCACATCGATAGGGAGGGATTCAGAGGCTCGGCCGAGTTCGCTTGCCATTCCTCTACCAGCTGCGGTGTCTCTGCAGCCCAACACAAGGTTCGCCCCGAGCCCCGCAAGCCCGATTGCGATCTCCTTTCCGATTCCGGAAGTGGGGCCAGTTATCACTACCGTCTTGCCTTCAATAGGTCTCATGGCTTAATTGCCTCCCAACTGCAATTGCTTGTAGCCCCATCGCAACATGGTGGTCAAGAAGGATAAGGCGAAGCTATTGATACGTCACGCGAACCACGTGTGGGCGCGGAACCGGGTCGAAACGGGGGTACCGTGAATGACCACCTGTGGTGGTTCCACAGTTCGAGGACGGAACGGTGAATCCTGGATGGACGGCGCCGTCGTAATAAATCCACATCGGTGAATAGCAAATCGCCACGGCTTGTTTACTTTGTGCGCGATCAGGGTAAAATGGGGTGGAATCAAACGACCTTGGTGAATCACTGAAAATGTCTCTTTGCGCGCGGAGCGCATTTATATCGTCTAGACCGGGGGGAAACAATGGCGATCAAAAGCGAATGGGTGCATTACGGGGATCAGATTGGGTATCTCGCCCAGCCTGAGCGGGCATCGGCGCCCCTTCCGGGCGTCCTGGTCATCCAAGAAGCCTGGGGAGTGAACGAGCAGATCGAGGACGTGACGCGACGGATTGCCGCCGCAGGGTACGTCGCGCTTGCTCCCGATCTATTCGCAGTCAAGGGCGAGAGGCCTCAAGCTCTCAACCGCGAGCGGATCGCGCAAGCCATGGCCTTCATGCAGAGGCTGCCTCCGGGCAACATGATGGACCCCTCGGTAAGGGAGGCGGAGCTTGCCAAGTTGCCTGATATGGATCGGCAGCAGATCAGCGAGAGCATTGGGCAGATCTTCGGCTCCGCCGGGCCTGACCGTTTGAAGCGCTTGGTGGCTCCACTTCGGAGCGCCGTTCGCTACCTGCGATCTGAACGCCCCGAGACCCGGCAGCAACGCGTGGGATGCGTCGGCTTCTGCATGGGCGGAGGCCTTTCAGCGCTGCTCGCTTGTGAAGAGCCCGAGCTGGCTGCCGCGGCGATCTACTATGGGAGCGCTCCGTCCGCTGAAAAGGTGGCGAAGATCAACTGCCCGGT
>JBEKXR010000587.1:0-4997 GCA_049511935.1 Spirochaetia bacterium
ATCGAGGAGATTGTGCAATCACTGACATCCCGGCTCCACGGCCTTCGCGACATGGACGACGGAGCGATGGATGGGGCCGGCCGGATGGTGTACATCGCGACGGGCGCCCCCGCAGGGAAGGGCGGCTTCAACTGCTCGGGATTCGCCAAATGGGTCGTGGACGCGCTGTACGCTCCGCTCACCGGAAAGATGATGGATATCGCGCCGTTGAAATCGCGCAACGCGGCACGGAACAACACCTGGACCACGCGATTCGAGGAGGAGCTCGATCCGTATTTCGGCCTGGACTGGAGCCGGGGTCTTGCCCGCACGATCGCGCAGGCACAGACCGGCGCCGCACCGACCGATGCGCAGATCGACGTACGGGATTCAGACCGCCTCCCGTACATCAGGGACGTCGGGTATCCCGTGCCGAAGCTCGAGTATCTTCTGTACTTTCTCACCCGCAGAAACCCGGGCACTTTCTACGTCGGATCGGTGAACGCACAGTCCATGCTCGCCGTGTCCGAGGGCACCCCGACGCTGCGGCAGCACCATCATCTGATCGTCCTGTTGCCGTATTTCGACCTGAAGGGCGTCTTCCAGGTCGCCGTGATGGAGAGGAACGTGCGGACCAGCCTCGCCTCGCTGACCCGCCGCTACGGAAACGAATACGTGCACCTCGTGCGGATCGACTCTGCAGGGACCTTCGCCCCGCCGAGAATTGAATAACACTCTCACGCGGGGTATCATCTTTCATGGAATGATATCCTTCATAGTTTGTCTCCTCCTCCTGCTCCTGGGCGGCGCCGGCCAGGCTGCCGCCGCTCCTGCTGAGAATGACCTTTTCGCGGAAGCCGAGAGCCGGTATCTCGGAAAAAACTACACGGCGGCACTGGAAACCTACGACGCGTTCGCCGCCGCGTACCCGCTCTCCGAACGCATCGCCGACGTGCAATACCGGCGCGCGGTATGCCTGTACCGCCTGGACCGCTACCGGGACGCGGTGCAGCTCATCGGCGACATCGAGGTCCGCTACCGCACGACGAGGTACTTCTCTTTCGTCCCGCTCTGGAAAGGCCTCTCGCTGTACGGGCTGAAAAGCTATTCCCTGTCTGTCGACAGCCTCGACAAGTTTCTCGCAGGACCGCGTGATCCGGAGTTCACCCCGCAGGCCCTCCTCCACAAGGCCCTCGCCCAGCAGGCTCTCTCGAACGACGACGGAGCACGGGAGAGTCTTCCAGCGGCAGGGCTCCTTCGGCGATCTGCTCGCTTTCACCCAGAAGACCGATCCCTCGGGATTCCCCGAGCCATGGAAGAGCGATTTTCTCCTTCTCCGCGCCGAGGCGTTGTGGCAGTCCGGCCGGGCCGACGATGCCCAGCCGTTGTACATCCAGCTGGTGGGTGCCCAGGAGGACGTGGCCCTCGTCGCGTACGGAAGGCTGTTCGCCGCCGCCCAGCGCAGGAAAGATCTCCAGGGCATGCGCGACCTGACCCAGGCTGCCGAGGCGCGTTTCGCCGGGCGCACCGCCGTGCTCTCGGACCTGTGGACGAGGATCGGAGCGGAAACCTTCCGCCAGGGTGATCTCGATTCCGCGGAGCCGTTCCTCCGCCGCGCATGGAATGCCCGCAAAGAGGCGCCGGTCAACGAAGTGGCACCTCTGTACCTTTCGGAAATCCTCCGAGCGCGCAAGGACCCGGCGGGAGCCCGCCAGGTCCTTCTGGATTTCCTCTCCGCGGGGAAGCCCGGCACGGGCGCCGTCATCATCCGCCTGGGAGATCTCTCCCTCATGACGGACGACTACGCCTCGGCGGCCGCCTCGTACACCAGGTTTCGAGCGGCTTTCCCCGCCTCGAAGCGCGCACCGGAGGCAGGTTACCTGCTCGCATACTGCCTGTACCGGCAGGGAAAGCCCGATGAGGCAGCGCGACTGTCGAGCGAGCTGCTCCGCCAGGACGTCGACCCCGCGGTGCGCCAGGAGCTGGCCCGGCTGCAGATCGTCCTGCTGAACGGCGCGAAGCGGACCGCCGAGGCCGCAGACGCTTTGAAAGACTACACGTCGAAGTACCCCGACGACCTGAGGTCCCGCCTGGACTACCTCAAGGACCTGTTCCTCCTGAAACGGTATGCGGACATCGCCCGTGAGGCGGACGCCGTGCGCCGCCAGTATCCTTCGCTGGACGAGCAGGATCCGTACGCGGCGATCGTGGTGTCGTACCTTCGCGGGCTTTCATTGATCAGTTCGAAGGAGTACAGCAAGGCGGTCACCGATCTCTCGTCGATCCAGGACGCCGCCGCGCAGAAGGCCGGCCTTTCCGTCATCGTCCCCTATGCGCGGTACTACCTCGGCTGGGCATACCTGCGCATGTCCGACTTCGCACGCGCAGCACGCGTGTTCGACGACCTGGCCTCGGCATATCCCTCGCACGAGCTCGCCCCGATGGTCTTGTACCTTTCCGGATGGGCCCACTTCAGCAGCGGTGAGTTCGACACGGCGAGAGGGGATTTTGTCAGGGTGTTCGCGATGCCCTCGCAGGGAGACCCGAGGCGATGCCGGTCCTGCTTCAAATAGCTGGCGCATCTCCTCCCACCCCATGGTCCTCCGACGCCCTGTTCGATTACGCAGGCGCTCTTTCCGACTCGGGGCAGGCCCGGCAGGCGGCCGACGCATACAAGAAGCTCATCGATACCTTCCCCGACAGCTCCCTCCGTGAAGACGCATCCTACAGGAGGGCCGAAGCCTTCTACCTGCACGGAATGCTGCCGGAGGCGCGCGCCGCGTTCGACGACTATCGAACCCGCTTCCCCGGCGGCAAGCTGGTAGACGCTGCGCTGTACTGGGGCGGCAAGGCTGCTCAGTCCGCGGGGGAGGGGATGGCCGCCGCCCTACTCTGGGAACGGCTCGTCGCGGGATACCGGGACAGCTCTTTCCGCGGTCCGGCGCTGCAGCAGACGGCTGAGGCGTATGCCGCGGCGCAGCAGTACCCCCGGGCCCTCGAGCTGTATACAAGTTTCCTCAAGGAATACCCCGACCAGGCACGCGCGGCGCGCGCGGACATCCGGGCGGAGCAGGTGCGGCTGCTGGCCACCGGAGAGGGCGACAGGGAAGCCGCGTTGTCGGCGGTCATCGCCCGCGAAACCGGGGACAGGAAGAGGCAGGCCACGATCGATCTCGCACGGCTGTATATCTACGGCGGAGACCGCAGGGCGGATACCGGCTACCGGATGCTCCTCCCCGTGGTGAAGGAAGGCGATCCCCAGGGGGCACCGCAGGCACAGGTGCTCATCGGCGAGTACTTCTACCGCAAGGGCGACCTTGCCGAGGCCGCGCGCCAGTTCCTTGCCGCGGCACTTCTCCCGAAAGCTGACCCGGGAGTCTCGGCCGCGGCGATCTATCGTGCCGCCGAGATGATGCAGATGGCGAAGAGACCTGACGAGGTGGCGGCGCTGGTCAAGAGATTGGAAGCGGGCTTTCCTGATTCGGAATGGACGGTGAAAGCGCGCCTTCTGGAGGGAGGAGCCCAGTGAAAGCACCGCGTGCCGTTGCCCTTTTCGTGCTCACGCTCTCCGCATTGCCGTGCCTGGCCCAGGCAGCTCCCGCGCCCCCGCCGGGCCCGCGCGCACCGGCGACCAACCCTGCCGTCGGGCCGGGCGAGCCCGACATCATCATGCCGCAGGTGGTCCTGCAGGTCGAAGACCTCAGCGTGGAGAAGGTCGAGGCGCAGCTGCCTCCCGAGGAGGAGATGCTGCCGCCGGTGCGGACCATCCCCACGCTGAGTGAAGGGGAGCTCGCGGTCGGCGAGCCGACCATTCCCGCCGCCGTCGTGGAATCGGAGGGACCGGCCCGACCGCGAAACGAGCGGCTGCTCTCCTCTGAAGTGCAGATCGGGACAGGCAACACGAACATGATCCTGGGGAGCGTGACTTTGAAAACCCTCGGTCCCGACCCCCGGTTCTCCCTGCAGTTTCACCACGAAACCCTGGACGGCTTTGACGGGCACGATCCCGGGTCCGGCTTCAGTCTCCGTGATGACAGCCTCGATGGCGGATTGAAGTTCCGCCTGGGCGGAGTGGACACGGATCTTGCGGGTGGATTCAAGGAGGATGATACCGGACTGCAGGGGCAGAGCACGGTCGGCTACTCATCCGCGCTTGCCCGTGCGGTCTCGGGGAGCGCCTCCTTCTCCGGTTCTCCCGCGGACTGGCTGACGCTGGCAATGGAAGCCGGCGGCGGGCTCGATTCGCTCACGCTCGAGGGAGCTTCCCCTCTGTCTTCCAGCGGACTGCGCATTGCGCCCGCCCTGTCAGCTCATGCACGGTTCGGCGGATTGAAGATCGGCCTGGAGACACATTATTGGTATCGCGACGAATCCTACCTCCTTGGCGGACAGGACCAGCTGCACCGCGTGAAACTCGCCTCGGTTCTCAGCCTCGATCTTCCTGCCACGTTCGTGCTGCAGGCCTCCGCCGGGTGGTTCTGGAACAGCGCGGGGTTGTCCCTGTTCCCATTCTCCCTCTCCATCACGGGCACTCCGCTCGAGTTCCTCACTCTCTCGGTGGAGGGCGGGTACGAGGTCATCCCGTACGACATGCACGACATCCTCTCCTCCAGTGGGCTCGTCCTTCCGAATCCGCTTGCCGACGATCGGGGGTGGTATGCCGATTCCTCGGCGCAACTCTCTCTCACGCGCGAGCTTGCCGCGACCGTGAAAGTCACGTTCATGGCGCATGACGCAATGCCGATCGGCTCCACGAGCCTGGACCTCGCCACCGGTCTCTTCCCGGTCACACAGGCTTCCGGGGTGCAATTCTCCACGAACGCGGGTTTGCGCTGGGGGATCACGCAGGCATTTTCCCTCTCTGCCGGATGGAGCCACGAATTCATGGACCGTCCTTTTTTCACCCCGATTGACTCCATCACCGCGGGCCTCGTCGGTCTGGACCCGAGCGGCCGATTCGGGGGGAGCCTCACGGTCGCTGCGGGCCCGATTGCCGACGGCACGCTCCAGCAGCCCCT
>JBEKXR010000588.1:0-2647 GCA_049511935.1 Spirochaetia bacterium
TTCACGATATCGCGGGCGCAGCTCTCCTGCCCGTCGACGAATCTCTGCAACAGGCTTCGGTACAGGCGACGATTGCCGGCCACCCTCCTGAGACCCGCGGTCACGTCCATGCCCTCGATGGAAGGAAATGAAGCCTCGCCATCGCGCGGCGGGGCGATCTGTTCGGTCGTGCGCGCGGATCCTGCTGGCCGATAGAACCGCCGCATGGTCTCGAACATCGCGTCCGGATCGACGGGTTTGCTGATGTGGTCGTCCATCCCCGTCTCCAGCGCCTTTCGTCTCTCCTCTTCCAGGGCATGCGCGGTCATTGCGATGATCGGCAGGGAGGCTCCCCAGGGCTGCGAGCGGATGCGTCGCGTCGCCTCGTACCCGTCCACTTCCGGCATCTGGATGTCCATCAGCACCATGTCGAATCGCGCGGAAGGCGCAGCCAGCTTCTCGATCGCCTCTCGGCCGTTGGAAGCGACGACGACTTCCACGCCAGCTCCCCGCAAAAGCTCGACGGCAATCTGCTGGTTGATCTCGTTGTCCTCCGCCAGGAGCACCCGGGCGCCGCGGAGGCCCTTGGAAGCTTTGCTGACTCGTTGGCTCGCCACCATTTCCGGCAGCAGGTCAGGGGAAAAGATCCTGATGATCGCATCCGCGAGCGTGGAGGCGGTGATCGGTTTCATCAGGAACTCGGCGGCGCCCGCGGCCCGAGCGTCGGCCCTTTCGGTCCCGTCGTCGCCGAAGGCGCTCATCAGGATCACCGCGGGCGGATTCTTCACGAATCCGGCGGTGGTGATCCTCCGCGTGGCCTCCATGCCATCGATCCCGGGCATTTTCCAGTCCATCAGGATGAGGCCGAAGGCGTCGGCCGCATCGGCTTTCCTGACCGCTTCCAGTGCGTTCTCGCCGGAGTCCACGGCCTCCACGCGGAACTTCATCGACGAGAGGATCTCGCTCATGATCTGCCGCGCATGAGAGTTGTCGTCGACGACCAGGACGCGCATTCCGGCGAGATACAGGGGGATGAGGCGTCGCTTCTGCGTTTTCTTGGAGCCCAGGCCGAACCACGCGATGAAGGCAAAAGTGCTGCCCTTGCCCGGCGCGCTGTCCACCGAGATCTGGCCGCCCATCAGCTCCACCAGGCGACGGGTGATGCTCAGCCCAAGACCCGTGCCACCGTACCGGCGCGTCATGGAGCTGTCGGCCTGGGAGAAGGGGCTGAACAGCTTCGCCGATTCCTCCTGTGTCATGCCGATGCCCGTGTCGCGCACCATGAACCGCAGCTTCGCCTTTTCGCCAGTACGTTCGAGGAGGGTCGCCCTCAGTTCCACCTCCCCTGCCTCGGTGAACTTCACCGCGTTCCCGACGAGGTTCATCAACGCCTGACCCAGCCGGTGGGGATCCCCTACCAGCTCCCGGGGAACGTCGGAAGGGATGTTCACCATCAACTCCAGGCCCCTGACAAAGGCGTTCGGGCTGGTGATGGAGGTCACGTCTCCCACCACCGAATCCAGGTTGAATTGGACGCTCTCGATGCTGAGCTTGCCCGCCTCGATCTTCGAGAAGTCCAGGATGTCATTGATCAACCCGAGAAGCGAAACGCCGGCGTCGTGGATCTTGGACACGTAGTCCCTTTGCTGGAGAGTCAGATCTGTCTTCAGAGCGAGATTCGTGAAGCCGATGACTGCGTTCATCGGCGTGCGGATCTCGTGGCTCATATTGGCGAGGAAGCTGCTTTTCGCGCGATTCGCATCTTCAGCGACGCCCTTGGCCTCCTTCAGCTGCTCGACCAGCTCCTCCAGCCTCCTGTTCAGGATCTCCAGCTCCGCCTGCGCTCCGATGAGCCCCTTGTTGCGCCGCACGGCACTCTCGTACGTGGAGAGCAGCAGGGTGAGCAGTCTCTGCCTGTTGGATCGCACCATACGCGTCTTGCCCGCAATCGTGACTTTGAACTGCTCCTGCGCATCGTCGGGCTCCCGGGACGGGGAGAATGCGAGCAAGCTTTCGATTTCGGACAGGAGAACCTCGGCCTGATACGGCTTCGTGAGGTAATAGTCCACGCTCGCCTCGACTCCGAGGATGACGTCCTGGGAATCTAAAAGCGAGGTGAGGATGATCACCGGGATGTCGCTCAACGTCTTATCATCTTTGATCGCCCGACACATGGTGTACCCGTCCATGACCGGCATCACCACGTCGCTGATGATGAGGTGGGGGCGGCTTTCCCGAGCGGACACGAGGGCCTCGGCCCCGTTGCCGGCAATGCGCACCCGGTAGCCGGCTTGTTCGAGCGTGTGCAAGAGCTGCTCTGCCTGTGTCTTGCTGTCCTCCACGACGAGGATCTCGATTGCTTTCGCTTTTTTCTTGTCCGCGCTCACGACTCTGTCCTCGTGCCCGGGTCCCCCGCTGCCGCCAGGCTCACGACGGCCGTGGCAATGGCCTCCGGCGGCATCGTGTACATCGCCCCTCCCAATCTCACCGCCTCGCCGGGCATTCCGAATACCACGCACGATTCCTGGTCCTGCGCGAAGGTCACGGCCCCAAGGTCTCTGAGGCCCTTCAGCTCCTCCGCGCCGTCCCTGCCCATGCCCGAGAGAAGGATGCCCACCGACCTCTTCCCGTACACTCTCGCCGCGGAGCGGAAGAGGTGAGAGACGGA
>JBEKXR010000589.1:0-2606 GCA_049511935.1 Spirochaetia bacterium
CGGTAGTGTCCACCCTTCTCGCGGGACAGGACGATACCAGTCTGCGCGTGCCTTTGGCGGTGACAAAGCACCCTTGCTCGCCGAGCTTGATGACGACATTCCCGCATCCGGCATGCATGAGAACGTCGCACTGACGCGAGGGCTCCCGTTCCGAGGTCAGATACAAGGCCTCCTCATAGCTCGGCATAAAAAAGTCCAGGAAGGGAAACACGTGCCGGATTCCTTCGAAGCCCAGCCCATAGGCGTCGAACTTGACGTCTGCGGAGGTCACCGCACCAGCGTTCCGCGCCCGTTCAAGGATGGTTCTCACCCCTTCACCGTCGAGCTTCTTGAGGGCGAAAACGCTTCCTATGTTGACGATCTTCGCGTGGTCGAACGCGGAGAGGTCTATGTCCTCCAGGCACAGGCTTTCCAACGCGCCGCGGTGGGCGCATATGTTGCGGTCGCCGTTCTTTCTGACCAACAGGGCGGCGACTGCCGTCCTGTCGGTCCGGGAAACGATCACCCACTCGGTATGGACGCCGGCTTCCCTCGCCTCTTCAAGCAGAAGCCTCCCGAACAGGTCGTCCCCGACTTTGGTGACCAGGCCCACCTGATTTCCCAGACGCGCGGCCGTGAGCGCCTCGTTCAAGGCATCGCCACCCGTCCGTGCCTCGACCGGATCGATCAGTGTGACATCCACGGCGAATACCTCAGAATCGACAGGTTTGATCGAGATGCTCATGTTTGCGATGCCGACGCACATGATGTCACAGTGCTTTTCCGTAACGCTCACCTCCGACAATTCAGCTTCTCCCGGGGCACACGCGTGCCGCGTTTCCTGGCCACATTACTTGATCGCGCCGCTGGTCAGACCGCGCACGAAACCCCTCTGATTGACCATTGCCACGATCAATACGGGCAGAATAACCATCAGCGAAGTGGCGGCCAGGGGTCCCCACTCGATTCCTTCCGAGGACATGAAACCTTGAATCATGATCGGCACGGTCTTTGTACCGCGCCCGGTGACGACCAGCGCGAACAGGAATTCATTCCAGGAGTAGATGAAGGAGAAAATGGTGCACGTCACCAGGGCCGGCAGAGAGATCGGAACCGCGATCCTGAACAGGATCTGCAGCCTGTTGCATCCGTCGATCATCGCTGATTGCTCGATATCTTCCGGAATCGTCTGGAAATAGCTCGACATCATCCATGTCACAAAGGGGAGCGTGATCACCATGTAGGTGATGATGATTCCGACGTAGGTGCCGCTCAGTCTCAAGATACGGAGCATGTTGTAGAAGGGAAGCAGGAAGATCATCGGGGGCGCCATGCGCGTCAGGATGATCCAGATGCCCATGGAGCGGGTGAACCTGAAGTCGCTGCGGGCGAGCGCGTAGCCGGACATGACGCCGAGGAGAAGTGAAAGAGCCGTCGTGAAAAGCGAAACAATGGAGCTGTTCAAATACGCGTCAAAGAACCTCTTGCCGCTGGCGAACACGCCGAGGAAGTTCCCAAAGGTCGGCACGAACAGGAACTTCGGGGGCATGGCCCATGCCAGCACCTGGGGCTTGAACGCGATCTGCGCGAACCACAGGAGAGGTGCCAACGCGATGAAGACGACGAGCCACGTGAGCACTCCTAGAGAGGCCCTGCTGACCGCGCCCTTCAGTTTCAATCCCCTCATTCTACTGTCGTCCGTTCATGCGCTGACGCCGCGAACCCTCTGGATCGTCACGATGCTCAGAAGGGCAATGATGAAGAAGAGGAACATCGCAAGCGCCGAGGCATAACCGGTGTCCAGATAACTGAATGCGTTGTTGTACGCATAGAGATTGAGCGTTTCGGTGGCATTGCCGGGCCCGCCGGCGGTCATGATGTAGATCGAGTCGAAACGCTTGAAGGCGTCGATCAATCTGAACATGACCGCCACCCAGATCACAGGCGACAGGAGCGGAAGCGTGACATAGATGAAGGCCTGGACCGCCGAGGCTCCGTCCACTTTGGCCGCCTCAAAGGGCTCTTGCGAGAGCGAGGAGATGCCCGCAATAATAATGATCGTCACAAATGGCGTCGACAGCCAGACATCGGCGGCGATGATCGTCGCCATGGCAAGGCCCGGTTTGCCGAGCCAATCCGGGCCGGTGATCCCCACGAGGGAAAGAAGGTAGTTGACGATACCGAAATCAGGATTGACCATGAACCTCCAGATGACGCCGATGACGACGGGTGTCGCCATCATCGGCACCATGATGAGCGAACGGGCGATTCTCATGCCGCGGGCTTCACGGGCAAAGAGCAGCGCGAGAAAGAGACCAATCACGATTTGAAGGCTGACGGTGCCGAACACCTGGATCGCCGTGTTGCGCATGATCGTCCAGAAATTGTAGTCCTTCGTCAGCATCCTGATGTAATTGCCCAGCCCGACGAATCGTTCGGATCCGGGCATGGCCAGGTTCAGCTTCCACATGCTCAACAGGAGGCTGGAGACGAACGGAACAATCGTGAGCAGGAATATGATCAGGAAGGGCGGTCCCATCAGGATGAGGAAGTACAGCCGATCCTGCGAGAAATGGCTGATTCTCCTTCTCGCCCGTTTCCCCTTCCGGGGAAACGCCTCTTCGCTC
>JBEKXR010000590.1:0-2605 GCA_049511935.1 Spirochaetia bacterium
CTACGAGGACACCTCCGGCATCTGCGTCGGCGAGCCCGCCCTCCTCACCGGGGAGTCGCTCCTGGTGACTCTCGGACCCGGCCTCCTGGGAAGCGTCTTCGACGGGATCCAGCGTCCCCTGAAGGTGCTGGAATCCCGAAGCGGGCCGTTCATCAGCAGGGGACTCTCGGTCCCCGCTCTCCCCCAGGAGAAACGATGGCGCTTCGAGCCCGCCGTCAGGAGAGGAACGAATGTGAGCGGGGGCTCGATCATCGGCCATGTGCGGGAGACCCCTTCTTTCGTCCATTCGATCATGGTCCCGCCGGGGGTCTCGGGGACGGTCGCGGAAGTGGAGGCCGGGGACTTCACGGTGGACCAGGCAGTCGGCCGCCTGGAGGACGGATCGGAACTGTCGCTGCTCCAGCGATGGCCGGCAAAAGTGCCCCGTCCGGTGAAGGGAAAGACGGTGTCGACCGAGCCTTTCGTCACCGGTCAACGCGTGCTGGACTGCCTCTTCCCGATCGCCACCGGCGGCACTGCGTGCCTGCCCGGAGGGTTCGGGACGGGGAAGACCGTTCTCGAGCAGTCACTGGCCAAGTATTCCGCGGCGGACGTGATCGTGTACGTCGGATGCGGCGAGCGGGGGAACGAGATGACCGACGTGCTCACCGAGTTCCCCGAGCTCATCGACCCGCGCACGGGCGGGCCCCTGATGGACCGCACCGTCCTGGTGGTGAACACCTCCAACATGCCCGTCGCGGCGCGCGAGGCCTCGATCTTCGTCGGGGTGACGATCGCCGAATACTTCCGCGACATGGGCAGCGCCGTGGCGGTCATGGTCGACTCCTCTTCCCGGTGGGCGGAGGCGCTTCGGGAGATCTCCTCGCGGCTGGAGGAGATGCCCGGCGAGGAGGGATACCCCACGTACCTCCCATCGCGACTGGCCTCCTTCTACGAGAGGGCCGGGGCGGCGGAGTGCCTGGGCGACGATTCGCGCAGAGGCTCCGTCACGATCGTCGGCGCAGTCTCGCCTCCTGGCGGGGACTTCTCCGAGCCGGTCACGCAGAGCACGATGCGCGTCGCCGGAGCCTTGTGGGCGCTGGACTATCCGCTCGCGCACAGCCGTCATTACCCGGCGATCAACTGGAACAGGAGCTACTCCCTCTACGACGAGCGGCTCGCGCCGTGGTTCCACGATCACGTCGGGGAGTCCTGGCCCTCACAGCGGGAAGGCCTGATGCGGCTCCTGGAAAAGGAGGCCGAGCTCCAGGAAGTCGTCCAGCTGGTGGGTCCTGATTCTCTCCAGGAGAGCGACCGCCTCACCCTGGAAACCGCCCGATCGCTGAGGGACGGCTTCCTCCAGCAGAACGCCACCTCGGAGATCGACGCCTCCTGCCCGCTTGCCAAGCAGCACGGCATGCTCACGCTCCTGATGGAGTTCCATGAGCTTGCAGCCGCGGCCCTGCAGGCGAAGGTGCCTCTTGCCCGGGTTCTCTCGGTCCCGGAGCGGGAAGAGCTCGCCCGGCTCCGTGAGATCCCCGCCGACCGGTTTCAGATCGGGGCGGAAGCCATCCGCGTGAGCATGCGCGCCTCATTCGAGGCCCTGCGGGAGAAAGGAGAGCAGCGATGAGCGACCTGTCCCTGCTCTCGCGGGAGTATCGCGGCGTGCGGAAAGTTTCCGGTCCGCTTCTCTTCGTGGAAAGCGCCTCCGACCTGCCATACGCAGGCACGGTCTCGATCACCAGCCCCTCGCGGGCTCCGCGCAACGGGCAGGTGATCGAGGTCTCGGACGAGGTGACCGTCATCCAGGTGTTCGAGGACACAATGGGCCTGGATGTCACGCGCACGTCCATCACTCTGGTGGACAGGGAGGCGCGGCTGGGCGTGTCCGAAGATCTCGTCGGCCGCGTTCTCGACGGTTCGGGCAGGCCCCGGGACGGTCTGCCCCGAGTGGTGGCAGACCGCGTGCTGCCGGTCTCGGGCATCCCGATCAACCCGATCTCGCGCGAAAAGCCGCGCTCGTTCATCCACACCGGCGTGTCCGCCATCGACGGGTTCAACACGCTCGTCCGTGGACAGAAGCTGCCGGTGTTCTCCGGCGCCGGGCTCCCCGGAAACGAAATCGCCGCGCAGGTGCTCCGCCAGTCGCGTGTCACGGGGGAATCGGAGAGCTTCCTGATCGTCTTCGCGGCCATCGGGATCACTCAGCGCGAGGCGGCGTTCTTCCTCTCCGACTTCGAAGAGACCGGCGCCCGCAGCCGAGCGGTCACGTTCCTCAATCTCGCCGACGATCCGACGATCGAGCGCCTGCTCACGCCGCGCTGCGCGCTCACCGCGGCGGAGTACCTCGCCTTCGAGCGCGGCTACGAGGTGCTCGTCCTGATGACGGACATGACCAGCTACTGCGAGGCCCTGCGGGAGATCGGCACGGCCCGCGAGGAGATCCCCGGGCGCCGCGGCTACCCCGGCTACATGTACACCGACCTCGCCTCGTTGTACGAGCGTGCAGGAAGGATCAAGGGCAGGCGCGGCTCGGTGACGCTCCTGCCGATCCTCACGATGCCCGACGATGACATCACGCATCCCATCCCCGATCTCACCGGCTACATCACCGAGGGACAGATCG
>JBEKXR010000591.1:0-2598 GCA_049511935.1 Spirochaetia bacterium
ATTGGCGGGATCTCTTCGATCTCATTATTGTGGAGGCACGCAAACCGGGATTCTTCTCCGGACGGCACGCCTCGTACTTGATGACCGACGAGAATCAGGGCCTGCTGCGACCCCACCGCGGCGCCCTGGAGCCCGGCCGAGTCTACGTTGGCTGCGACGCCCCGCTGGTGGAATCGAGCCTGGGACTCTCTGGTGCCGAGATCCTCTACCTCGGCGACCACCTCTTTGGCGATGTGCACGTGAGCAAGGAGATGCTGCGCTGGCGTACCGGGCTCATCCTGCGGGAGATGGAATCCGAGATCCTCGCGATGGAGAAAGCCCGCGAGACCGACGCGCAGCTTCGGGACCTCATGATCCGCAAGACCGAGCTCGACAGCCGGCTCGCACAGCTGCGTCTGGCCCGGCAGCGCGCCCAGCACAAGTACGGCCCCGAGCCCGGCGCAGGGCCTGAAGAGCTGGAGGCTTCGATCCGAGGTCTCGCCGAGGAGAGCCAGGAGTTGGACGCGAGAATCTCCCCGCTGGCCAGGGCCGCGGGAGTGATGGGAAACCTTACCTGGGGCCCGCTCATGCGCGGGGGCAACGACAAGAGTCTCTTCGCGCGCCAGGTTGAGCGCTACGCAGACATTTACACCTCGCGGGTGTCCAACTTCCTGGCCCAGACGCCCTTTGCGTACCTGCGCGCGGCGCGCGGCTCACTGCCCCACGACTGGAGTGAAACGTGAAAGGGGTGTCATCGATGAAAAGACTGATCCTCATCGTGGCGGTGATCGCGATCGCCGCGGTTTCGCTGCCCGCAGACGTGTTTCGCTTTGCCTACACGAAAGGGGAGAAGTACCGGATCCTCTCCCAGGTGCACGAATCGGTGTACATCAACGGCCGGTTCAGCCACGACGTCGACATCCTCAACAAGATCGCCGTGGCGGTCACCGACACGAAAGGAGACGCGGGGTATCATGTGGTCGATTTCCAGACCTCGGAGAGATTGTATGGTTCGCAGAATACGTATGAGTGGACCGAGCACTCCACCTCCGAGTTCTGGAAAGACGGCCGGGGCGCCTATACCATCGATCCCTCCTACTATCTTCCGGTCGTTCGCGACATCCCGCTCTTTCCCGAAGGCGACGTTCCGCAAGGAGGGGCGTGGAGCGCCACCGGGATGGAGTCGCACGATTTCCGCACAAACTTCGGCATCCAGGAGCCGTTCCAGTTCCCTGTCACGGTGAACTACAGATATGAAAGCAACATAACGAGGAATGGGGTCGCCTGCGCTCTTTTTTCGATTGAATACGAGATCTCCTACCCCGTGACCCCGCCCCGCGCCACCACCCGGATGTCCCCGACGAAGGTCACCGGATATTCGCACCAGAGGTACTGGTGGAACCTCGCGGAGAAGAAGCCCGTCTCGATCGAGGAGTCATTCGACTTTCTTTTCGTAATGAATACCGGCGACGACGTCGAGTTCAAGGGCGACGCCAGCGGCGACGTGATCACTTCTCTCCCGCTCGATCGTGCCCAGGTGGCGGGCGATATTCAGAAGCAGCTCGATGCGCAGGCAATTCCCGACGTGAGCGTGCAGCCGACGGACCAGGGGGTCACCATTACGCTGGAGAACGTGAATTTTCCCCCGAACTCTGACCAACTCCTTCCGGCCGAGCAGGGCAAGCTGCGCCGCATCGCCGAGATACTGAGGAAGTACTCGGACCGCGACATCTCAATTGCCGGCTTCACCGCACGCGCGCCGGGATACACCGAGAACGACTACCAGACCCTCTCCGAGCAGAGGGCGAATGCGGCCGCGGACTTTCTGCTGTCTACAGGCGCGGTCGATGCGAAGCGGCTGACGGCGCGCGGCATGGGCGCAAGCTCGCCCATCGGGGACAACTCCAGTGAGGCAGGCATGCGGAAAAATCGCAGGGTCGAGATCACGATCCTGGAGAACTGAGCGCCCGTTCACAGAATCAAGCGTGCGTGAAACGACCCCCTAGAGCTTTTCCGGATACCCAACGGTCTGACCGAAGAGCACACGCTGAGCCTTCTTTAATTTCAGCTTTGCGGTAAGATCCGCCTTATTGCAATTGTGAAACCAAGTCACCAGGCCCTGCGAAGCGGCGAACAGGTACACGTTCCCCGCAATGAGGCCCGTGTCGACATAATAATAGGACTTCTGTGTCTCAAGGTCCCACAGCCCTGGTTCCTGGAATCCGGCCTTGCGGTATTTATCGATATCCACGACATAGATGAGACGCACGGGAGCTTTCGCTCCCATCTCCCCCTGCCCTTTCCCAAGGCCCAGTACACGTAAGTCTCCATCCACCACCGGGGTGAGGCGGTGCGGAACCGGATCATAGAGATAGACCCCCTCCCGCAGGGCGACGTAGAGATCTATTTCCTGTGAATTGCTGGCCGAGGCCGCCGTCCTTCCCGGAATTCCAAACGGCCCTCTCTTCCTGTTCACCCCGCACGCTGACCAAAGCAGATTCGCCAGCATCTGCGGAGAAAGCTTCTTGTCGCTGATGGCGCGTACCGTCTTTCTTTTCTGCAATGCCGCAAGGACGGACGTGCCACGACCGAGTGTGGGCTTCGGAAGCATGATCGGTT
>JBEKXR010000592.1:0-2588 GCA_049511935.1 Spirochaetia bacterium
CCTTCATCGTGAACGTGTGCTCCTCAGAGGGAAAAGCCTTCCCCTGCACGTCCGCGATGTATTTCTTCACCGCCTCCAGTTGGACAGAATACACGTCCGCATAGACCTTGACGAACTTCGGCGTGAATCTGCGGAACAGGCCGACCAAGTCGTGCAGGACGAGCACCTGGCCGTCGCAGTCCATTCCCCCGCCGATGCCGATCGTGGGGATCGCGAGCTTCTCCGTGATGAGGGCGGCGAGCTGCCGCGGAATGGCCTCCAGGACGAGCGCAAACACTCCCGCCTCCTCCAGGGCGAGCGCGTCGTCAAGGACCTTTCGCGCGGCGTCCAGCGACTTGCCCTGGACCTTGAACCCTCCGAGCATCCCGGCGGTCTGCGGCGTCAGCCCGATGTGCCCGAACACCGGGATACCCGCTTTCACGATCGCGTTGACGGTTGCGGCCATCTCCCGGCCGCCTTCCAGCTTCACCGAGTCGCAGGCGCCGTCCTTGTAGAGGATCCCGGCATTCGTAATGGCCTGCTCCCGGGAGATGTTGTACGACATGAAAGGCATGTCACCAACGACGTGCGCCCGCGCGACGCCGCGCATGACCGCCTTCGTATGGTTGAGCATCTCTTGCATGGTCACGGGCACCGTGTCCCTGTAGCCCAATTCCACCATTCCCAGGCTGTCACCCACGAGGACGATGTCGATCCCTGCCTCGTCCACGCACTGCGCCTGCGGGAACGAGTAGGCGGTGATCATCGAAATCTTCTTCCGCTCCCTCTTCATCGCGTGCAGATCCGGAATCATTATCTTTTTGATGTCGCTCATCTGGACGTGCTCCTTGGGAGGTGATATATCAGTTTTATAACTCTATAACAAACACCACCAGGATACAAGTTCTGCAGGCGAAACTCGACGATCTCTCATGCTCATGGAGGGCTGAGGAATGAATGGATCGATTACTGATGTCCCCGGAATCCTCGTGGGCCATGCCCAGGACGCAGTCGCTGCCAAGGGGTGTACCGTCATCCTCTGCGAATCCGGCACGGCCGCGGGAGTCGACGTGAGGGGCGGCTCCCCCGGCACGCGCGAAACGGACTGCCTCGCACCCACGGCCTCCCTGCCGTGCCCGCAGGCATTCTACTTGTGCGGGGGCAGCGCGTTCGGGCTGGACGGCGCGTCGGGGGTGCAGAAGTACCTCGAGCAGAAGGGGATCGGCTACGATGCAGGCGTGGCCCGCGTACCGATCGTCTGCGGGGCGGTGTTGTTCGACCTCCACGTCGGCCGGGCGGACAGGCGTCCCGACCAGGAAATGGGAATGGAGGCCTGCAGGAACGCGGGGAGAGAGGTCGCGCAGGGCAATGTCGGCGCCGGCACAGGCGCCACCTCCGGCTGGGCCGCGGGCCCGGCGCGCAGGATGAAGACCGGTCTCGGCACGGCGAGCTGCAGGACGGGGGACTTGGTTGTCGGGGCGATCGTCGCGGTGAATTGCTGGGGTGACGTGGTCGACCCGGCGACAGGCGAGGTCCTTGCCGGCACCCTCAACGAGTCTGGGGACGGGTTTGCAGGCTCCCAGAGACTGCTCATCGCCAACCCTATGGGCATCAATCCCTTCACTTCCCACAGCACCATCGGTGTGGTCGCTTCGAACGCGAGGCTGGACAAGGCACAGGCGAGCCGGGTCGCGATGATGGCTCACGACGGCTATGCGCGGGCCATCGTCCCCGTGCACACCCTCGGGGAGGGGGACATCATCTTCTCCGTCGTCACGGGATTCGTGGAGGCGGGCGTCTCCGTTGTCTGGGCAATGGCGGCCGAGGCGATGACACAGGCCATCATCAACGCGGTCAGGAGCGCCGATTCCGCGTACGGATATCCCGGCTATCAGGAAATCCTCGCCCGCCGGCAGAAGGCGGCGCGGTAGCCAGGCGCGGCCCGCGCGGCTTACTGGATCAGCTCCACAAGCTGGAAATCGACAACTCCCGCGGCGCGCCCCTCATCGAAGTCTATGTGCATCTCCAGTGCCCACTCCGGCTCCACGCGGATGACGACGTTCTCGAATACGAGGGCCCTCTCCCCCGGCACACGGATCCTCACCTTCTGTCCATCGGCCACGCTGAACTCCCTCGCATCATCCGTGCTCATGTGGATATGGCGCAGGGCTGCGATGACGCCCTTCGGCAGAAAGAGCTCGCCCGCCGTCCCGACAAGAACGGCACCGGGGCTTCCTTCCAGATCTCCGGATTCGCGGAGGGGAGGCGTGATCCCGAGGACGCTCGCGTTGGTGAACGAAATCTCCACCTGGGTGTAGCTTCGGGGGGGTCCCACGACGACCGCTCCCGCGATGCTCCCCATGGGGCCCTGCACCTCGACCGTCTCACGGCACGCATAGGCGCCCGGGATCGTGAGATCCCGCCATTTCGTCAGCGTGTGCCCGTTGCCGAAAAGGCCTTCAACGTGCTCCCGAGTGAGATGCACGTGAATATCGGACATCGCGATGGGCAGCATTGTCTTCATGGCTCCTCCACGCGAGCGCGCCCTGCTAGGCGCACCATGGAAAGGGCGCCTCTCGGCGCCCTTTCTCTGACACGGCGCGGAATCC
>JBEKXR010000593.1:0-2587 GCA_049511935.1 Spirochaetia bacterium
AGAAGCGGTTTCCTTGTGGCCCCGGGGGATCCGAAGGCTCTCGCGGACGTCATCCGGAAACTGGGCGCGAACCGGAATCTGCTCGGCTCCTGCGCGCGGGCGGCCCGGCAGCGCTTCCGCCGGTTCCCCGGGTGGGGTCCGCGCATGACGGAGGTGCGCGCGTGGCTTCATTGCTTCGTTGAGCAGGCGGGGAACTGAATGGACGGGGCGTCTTTCATCCGGTATCTGGCCGCCAAGAAGACCGTGGACGATCGGGCGCTCAACCGGCGCGTCTGGGACGCCATGATCTCACGCCTCGGAACACTCTCTCCCCGGGTGCTCGAGCTGGGAGGAGGCATCGGGACGATGGTCGAAAGGGCGGCCGCTGACCCCGGGCTGCATCCACGCTCGTGGACGCTCATCGATGCGCAGCCGCGGCTGGTAGAAGAGGCGCGCCGCCGGCTCGTCGGGAAGGTGCCGTTCCCCGTGGAGTTGCGGGCGGCGGACGTCGAGGGCTTCATCCAGAAAAACGTCGACGTGTTCGATCTCGTCGTCGCCCACGCGTTCCTCGATCTCCTTGATCTGCCGCGACTGCTGCCGGAGATCCTGAAGCTCGCCCGGCCCTCCGGAAGCTTCCTCTTCTCCATCACCTTTGACGGCCACACCGCGTGGGAGCCCGAGATCGATCCGTCCCTCGACAGGAGCATCGTCGACCTGTATCACCGCACGATGGACGAGCGGATCGTGGCCGGAAGGCGTTTCGGAGACAGCAGGTGCGGCCGGCACCTTCTCACGCTGCTGCCCCGATGCGGGTACCGCCTCGTGGAGGCGGGCTCCTCCGACTGGGTGGTCCATCCCCGGGACGGCGGCTACCCGGCGGATGAGCGTTTTTTCCTCGCGTGCATCTTGGGCTTTTTCGAGGAGTCCCTCTCTGAGAGGCCCGAGCTGGACGCGAGGGAACTCTCCGCGTGGCTGGAGACACGCCGCGCGCAGCTGGCCGACGGTGAGCTCGTCTTCATTGCGCATCAGCTCGATGTGCTTGCCGCGCCGTCCGCCTGACGGTATACATTCACACGATGCAGCAAGCCAGAAAACCGCGAAAATCGGGCGCCGTCGACGCGGGCGGGGAGAGGCGCTACCGCTATGTCGACCTCGTGACGGCGGCGTTCGTCACCATTCTGATCGTCAGCAATATCGCCTCATCCGCGAAGATCGTGGATTGGGGAGTCTCCCTGTTCGGAATCCGTCTGGCCTTCGATGGCGGCACGCTCCTCTTTCCGATCAGCTACATATTCGGCGACGTGCTCACCGAGGTATACGGCTACCGGCGCTCGCGGCGCGTGATCTGGACGGGGTTCGCCTGCCTTGCCGTGACCGCCGCGGTCCTCTGGCTCGTGCGCGTGATGCCGGGAGAATCGACGTGGGCCGCCGCCGGCGGGCAGCAGGCCTTCGAGCAGGCCCTCGGCGGCATGAGCACCGGCGGGATCGTCCTTGCGAGCCTCGTCGCCTATTTTGCCGGCGAGTTCAGCAATTCCTTCGTCCTGGCGGAAATGAAGATACTGACGAGCGGAAAATGGCTGTGGACCAGGACAATCGGCAGCACGCTCGTCGGGGAGGCCGTGGACACGGCCGTCTTCATCACCGTCGCGAGCCTCACAGGGGTCTTCCCATGGTCGCTCTTCCTCACGCTCGTGGTGACGAACTACATCTTCAAGGTCGCCATCGAGGCGGTGATGACCCCCGCAACCTACCGCGTCGTCCGCTTCCTGAAAATCGCCGAGCAGGAGGACTGGTACGACCGGGGCACGAACTTCAATCCTTTCGCCATCACGCGGTGACGTTCGATCGATGCACGTCGTAGTGGTTCCAGACCTGCTGCGCCGTGCCGTCCCGGATGAGGATCAGCTGCGGCGACTCGTGGACCACCGCGTAGGTCTCGGCCACCCAGTTGGAGAGCTCCCTCTGCTCGCGGACATTGATCCAGTAGATGGGAAGCTCTGTCGTCATCGCCCTGACTTCCCTCGCGGCTCCTGCCGAAACGCCGCAAGTCGTGGAGTGCTTGAACACGAAGCAGGTCGCGGGCAGTACTTTTTCCGTCATCGGGATGATGGTGCTCATCTGTGATCTCTTTGCACCAGAGTACTCCCTCCTCCGCGCCGGGTCAACCGGGCCGACCCTTCAATTCTTGACTCGCGAGGCGTTTTCTCCTATCGTTCGGGCCGGGAAGCGAATGAAGCAGGTCACGATTCGATTGGAGCTGCGGGTTTCGGAAGAGATGAACGAGTTCCTGCAGATCGAATCGCAATCACGGAAGCTGAGCTTTGAAGGCCTCATTCTCATGTACCTTGACGAGCGGATGAAGAAGGAGCGGCAGGAGCGCGAGCACAACGGACCCCACGGGGTCCCCGGGGGGTCACGCGGGGCCTGAGAGTCTTTCCTTCCTGCGTCCCGCTTTCCACTCGAACCGCTCAGCGGTCCAGGAGGTCCTTGTAGGCGGACCTCACTCTCCGAAATCTCTCGCCCAGCGCCGCGAGCAGCTGCTCGGATCCCGCGCCGCTGCCGAGCATGAGCCGGGCGAGCGCCCGAAGCTGCGCCGGGTCGCGCGGCA
>JBEKXR010000594.1:0-2583 GCA_049511935.1 Spirochaetia bacterium
CCCCGTGCCAGACTGGGCAGCCTCTTCGCGGGCACGGAGCGCGGCGCCGAGGGCGCCCATGAGGCCGGGCACGTCGGGCCGCACCGCTTCCCGGCCCGAGACCAGCTCGAAGGCCCGGAGCACCGCGTCGTTGGAGAACGTGCCGCCCTGGACAACGACCCGGGCGCCGAGCTGGGCGGGATCCCGGAGGCGGATCACTTTCTGCAGGGCGTTCCTGATCACGGAGTAGGAGAGCCCGGCGGAGATGTCGCCCACGGACGCTCCTTCCTTCTGCGCCTGCTTCACGCGGGAGTTCATGAAGACCGTGCACCGGGAGCCCAGGTCCGCCGGTGAGGGAGCCCCTAACGCCTCCCTGGTGAAAGCTTCCACGGACAGGCCGAGAGAGTGAGCGAAGGTTTCCAGGAAAGATCCGCACCCGGAGGAGCAAGCCTCGTTGAGAAGCACCGAGGAGATCACGCCGTCCCGCACCTGGAGGAACTTCATGTCCTGGCCGCCGATGTCCAGGATCGCATCCACGCCGGGCAGGAAGCCCGCCGCGGCGGTGTAGTGCGCGATCGTCTCCACTTCCCCCATGTCCATGCAGAGGGCGGCGCTGACGAGCGCCTCACCGTACCCGGTGGCGCACGACCGTGCGATCCACGCACCCGGCGGCATCGCCTTCAACAATTCTCTCACCATGCGCAGGGCGAGCTGCAGGGGGCTTCCGCCATTCCCTTCGTATGCCGACCACGCCAACGCGCCGGCGGAATCCACCAGAACGACCTTTGTCGTCGTGGAGCCCGCATCGATGCCGAGAAAGCAGGGGCCGGAGACATTGGCGATATCGACACGGGACACCCGCGCCCGTTCATGCCGGGCTCGGAATGCCGCCTCCTCGCCGTCCCGAAAGAGGGGTCTCAGCCTCTCCACCTCCGGCGTGGGCGTGTGACAGAGCCCGCGAGCCCTGTCCTGGAGCTCTTGAAGTTCGACGGCGGGAGTGTCTGATGAGGCCAGCGCGGCACCCATCGCCACGAACAGCTGGCCGTGCTGCGGCACGCGAACGGCTCCCGGCGAGAGCCCGAGTGTGGTCACGAACAACCGGCGCGTCTCGGGGAGGAAGTGGAGGGGGCCGCCGAGAAACGCCACGGTTCCACGGATGGGCTTGCCGCATGCGAGCCCTGAAATCGTCTGGTTCACCACGGCCTGCAGGATGCTCGCCGCGATGTCCTCTCGGCGCGCCCCCTCGTTGATGAGCGGCTGCACGTCAGTCTTCGCGAACACACCGCAGCGCGCGGCAATGGGATAGATCGCCGTGCTGCCTCGCGCGAGCTCGTTCAACCCCGCTGCGTCTGTTGACAGCAGGGTGGCCATCTGGTCGATAAAGGCGCCGGTGCCTCCGGCGCAGGTGCCGTTCATCCGCTGCTCGAGGCCCCCGGTGAAATACGTGATCTTTGCGTCCTCGCCGCCGAGCTCGATGGCCACGTCGGTGTCGGGGAGAAATCTCTGCACCGCGCGGGAGCCGGCGAGCACCTCCTGGACGAACGGCAGCTCGAGCCACCGGGAGACGGAGAGGCCGCCTGAACCCGTGACAGTGACTCCCACGGGGGCCTCGACTCCCTCCGCCCGGAGCGCATCGCATGCGGCTTCGATGACCGCGACGAGAGTGCCGCGGATGTCGGCCCGGTGGCGCTCGTAGGTGTGAAAGACCATCGTGTCATCCACGTCCAGCACTGCGAGCTTCACCGTCGTGGAGCCCACGTCGATGCCGGCGCGGAGGTGACCCATCGGGGAGCTCACGACGCTTCGGCTCCAATCCGCGCCTCAGGCGCGGTGCGCTCCTTCAGCCAATAGTCGCGTCCACCGCCCTCGCGGTCCATGAGCCCGAACTCCACGAGGCTGCGTCGCAGCCTCGCGGTGTCCTCGCTGTAACGCGAAAGGACCTCGTTCACCATTTTCTCGCTGTAGCGGACGCCGGGGCGAAAATCCCGCAGGACGTGGCGCAGGAGGACCAGGAACTTCTTCTCCTGCGTCGGGAACGCGGTGAACCTGCCGTCAGGGCCCGTGAAGCTCGCCAGTACCTTGCGGTCGAATGAGGCGCGATCGATCCCGCGTGCAAGCTGGGGAAGCTGTTCCTTCCTCAATAGCCTCTGCGCCATCGAGGCGAGGGCATCCTCATGAAGAGAGTACATGCTGTAGTGGCCTTCCGCGCGCGCGCTGACGAGGCCCGCTTCGGAAAGCCGGGCAAGATGATGAGAGACGGTCGACTCCCCGATACCCAGCAGCGCGGAGAGCTGCTCCACCGCGTAGGCCTGCTGCGCAAGGAGCCCGACGATCTTCAACCTGTTGGGGTCCGCCATGGCGCGGAAGAAGCTCAACAACTCATCACTCGCAGAGTCCGACCCCTGGGCCTTCTCGTGGTTCAGTTTTACTGGCATGAAATCGATTCTACACACATCGAATCATCTGTCAAGAAAAACTCTTGACGAGCTATTTGCGCTGTGACCTTTATCGAAGGCGCGTGTGCGATAGGCGTACCCTTCCGAATCCGCGATTCTGGATCGGGAGGACGAGCGTCAACCCTGGCGGCGTTCAGCTCGGCTCCTT
>JBEKXR010000595.1:0-2581 GCA_049511935.1 Spirochaetia bacterium
GTTATTGGAATCCCGGCTTCGTACAAAGCCTTCTGATACACCTTTGATGGAGGGAAGCGTGTGGGCTCGAGAACCAGCTCGGCACCTTTTAGATTTTCCGATGAAACAACAGTCAGGAACCTGAACTCCCCCATGGGGATGTCTGCCATTTTGACGAACCCCAATACCTCGGAATAAAACTTGAGAGCCTTCTCCTGGTCCTCAACCATTACGCTGCTGAACTGGATCTGCATGTGTGCCTCCATTCGTGCCGTCTGTACGAGCTTTCCACTTGATCCATCGATGAAGTCAGCTGCCGCAATCGCAATACCAGATGATAATTTCTGACGCCCTTCCATAGACTCGTCGTCCAGCAAGTCCAAAAATCGACATAAAAATTCCGGGAATCAAGGCACGCTGGATCATGGAAATTGGGCGTGCCCCGGCCGATGGGATGCAGTACTCGGATGAGGTCGGCCCCTGGCAGGCCTACCTCAAGATCCTTCACACAGGATGACTACGTGAAAATCGCCGCGGCCACCGATCCGACCAGGCGCGCTGCCGCCACGTTGAGAGGGCTGGCGCGATGAGGGAGAAACCAGGTGCAGCGCCGGAAGTCCAGCCAGCCCCTGTCGTTCCAATAGGAATAGTCGATCGATCCCCGCGCGGCCTTTCGCCATCCGGCCTGCTGGATGCGAAACACCACCAGGGACAGGAATGAGGGCTTTTCGGCCCCGTGGTTTCGAATATCCTTGAGCAGCCTTCGTGCAACCTGCGCGATCCTCCGTGCGTGTCGCTCCTGGAGCTCCTCCGCTGACATGTTCGCACCCGTGGTGAACCACGCCTTGCAGGCAATCCGGTAGCCCCACGTCCACAGGGCAACCTGCATTGTGCGAAGAGTGTGCCGGGCCGGAGTAGCTCCCGTGGTGGCAAGAAGCATCGCCGTCTTGCCCGCAAACTCGGGTCGATGGCAGACATGCGCGAGCCTGTCGATCCAGTTCTTCATGATGCCGTTCACATCGTTGACGTAGACCGGCGCTGCGAGGACCAGGATGTCGGCTGCTCTCATTTTCTCCTTGACCGAAAGGAGCTCGTCATTTTGGGGGCAAGTATTCTCCCCTTTGTCGAAGCAGCTTCTGCAGCCCCGGCAGGGTCGGATGTCCACGCTCCCAAGGTCGAGCACCTCGGTATCAATGGAGATCCCGGCCCTCTTGGCTTCCGCCTGGAGAGCCGATTCAGCCATTCGCACCACGCGGGCAGTGTTCCCTCCGACTCTCCCGCTGGACTGGAGAAAAAGGGCTTTCATGGTGGTCATGCCTGATGATTCGCCGGAATGCAGGCGGGATCAAGGGATTGCCATCGAGGAGCACGAAATGCTGGGCGTGCCCCGCCCGAGGGGAAGCGGCCGGGTGGGTCAGCACTCCTCCGATGCCCCGAGGCGTCCCGGACCAACTGCCCTCGGTCGGGTCGCGTGCTCCGCTGCAAGTCCTCGCCGAAGCGATGCCCGAGACAGTCGGCGGCCGCCACAATCAGTTGGCCGATTCCTGGTTCGGCGGCTGCGGGCTTTCCGCTTCGCCCGCTCACGCGTCGGTGACTGGGAGGTCTTCGGTAGCTGCCCAGCGCGCGTCAGGCCAAGCGTATGCCGAGAGACCTGGCGCAGAGGGCCAGTTGCATGTCGTGAGTAAGAATGGCGAACTCCGAGCCGGGCTCCGTCTCTGCCCATAGCAGGGCACTTGCGAGGTGGATTGCGTCCGGGGTTCCGATCACGGTAGGGAAAGGACCCGCAGCGCGCCGTTTGACGGCAGGCCCCATCTCGATCAGGGCAAGCCGATCAAGCATTGCCTCCAGCAGGACGACCGACTCGGAGTACTGCTTATCGTCCAGATGGCCGGTCATCCGTTCGCGTTGAAGCACCCTTTGACATTCGATAGGAAGAAGATCACTGGAGCCAAGCACGTCGGGAAAAGACGTAGAACCGAGGGCAGGGTCGTCGTTCAGGATGTGCCGCAATACAACAGATGAGTCGACGTAGACTCTCAGCGCTTCTGCCTGTCCTCCATGAGGTACTCCACCGGGTCGTGATCAATTTTGAATGTCGGCCGCGGGACGACGAACGGAGTGAGCCGCGGCTGCCGAACGCTGAGAGTGACAAGTTCAGTCCTGTACGGCACCACCTCCGCGATGGGGGTGTCTCGGTCACTTATGACGATTCGCGCCCCTTTTCGGACCTTCCTGAGCTCCTCAGAAATATGGGCTTTGAAGTAGGAGATCGTTACGGTCTTCATGAGACCAATTTCGGTCATATTGTGACGAATATCAAGCAAAGCGTTTGCCACCCCGCCAGTCTTCGTATCTCGCCGCACGCGCACACACTCCACATACGCCTGCAACCGTCTCGGTGCTTCATCAAGTTTTTGATGGGACTTTCTTCTTCTTGCTGGCGGCACGCGATGCTGCTGAAGGCCTTGCCAGCGCGGTTGGATGTCGGGGCTGGTAGAGACCGAGCTCCCCGCCGCCGGGGAGGGCAATGGCCGTGACTCTTCCCCAGCTCACATCGCGCACTGCCTGGGTGAACTTGATGCCCTTTGCCCGCAGCTCGGTG
>JBEKXR010000596.1:0-2570 GCA_049511935.1 Spirochaetia bacterium
ACGAGTTCGGCTGATCCCCTGCCTTGACGTGAATACGCCACCGGCGCGGACATTCCCGCATGCGGCAGGCGGCCCTCTCACCGCGCTGGAGGACCCCGCGCTCCGTCACCCACGCATCGAGCGTCGCGCGCGCAGCCTCGTGCGTGCGGGCATGCATGATCGCGTCGATCAGGCGCCCCGCCCCTTCGAAGGCCCTCAGGTATGTCTTGGCGAACTTCTTCAGCACGTCGAACCTTCCCGCGGGTCCCCAGGTGTCCTCGTGCAGGGCAATGTGACGGTGAAACCAGGCGATTTTTTCTTCGGGACTGAGCAGGGCGAAGTCGTGCGGCTCGGGCCCCCCGCGGATGGCGCGGAAAAGGAAAAGATTCTCGAAGATGCCGCGGCCGATCATGATGCCGTCAGCCCGGCTCTCCTCCAGGCGCTGGTGAAATGAATCGGCCGTCCTCACATCCCCGTTGCCCACGATGCGCGCGTGCGGTGCCGTCTCGTCACGGAGACGGACGGCAAGAGCCACGATGTCCCAATCCGCCTCGCCTTCCGACTGCTGGACGACTGTCCGCCCATGCACGGTGAGCGCCGCGATCCCCTGGTCGAGTAGAAAACCGAGCCACTCCTCGGCCCGTGACTCGGTGACCCCGATGCGCGTCTTCACGCTGACTGGCAGGCCGCGGGCGCCTTCCCTGGCCGCCGCGATCAGCTCGGCCGCCAGGCCCGGATTCTCAATGAGTGCTCCGCAGGAGCCCCGCTCGATGATCTTCCGCACGGGGCAGCCCATGTTGATGTCCAGCCCGTCAAATCCCATTTCCCGGATCTCGGCAGCAACGCGCCGATAGTACTCGGGCGTGTTCCCCCAGATCTGGGCGATCAGGGGCCTCTCACCGGCGGTGAACCTGAACCTGCCAATAACACGATGGCGGCTGGCCGTGCACAAACCGTCGGTGCTCGTGAACTCGGTGACAAGGAGATCCGGAGCGCCCGCGATCTGCACGATCCGGCGGAAGACGGTGTCGGTGACATCCTCCATGGGAGCAAGGACGGTGAAGGGCCGCGGGAGCGCGCCCCAGATGCCAAGGGATTGGTTCATGGGATCATGAGCACCGCGAGGTGCGCCGGCCGTCAGGCCATCACGTTGACGCTCGTGGCACCGTTATTCTGCTGCTGCTGGGCGATGGTTTCGCGCGCGTTGGCCTCGCTCTGGTACGCCTCGGAGGCATTGCGGAGGGCGGCCGAGGAGTCGGGACCCGAGGAGGCCCGGGCGATCTGCGAGGCTGCTTCACGCAGCGATCCTTCCGCATCGGGAGAGGCTGCGACCTGGACCCGCGTTCCTGCAGACACAGGGCCGCTGTTCTCCTCGGGTCGGCCTTGCGCGGCCGGCGAGGCGCCGCTGACGGACTCCGCGATGCGGCGTGCGTCGTTTTCCTGGGCGGCGGTCTCACGGGCATTGGGGGTCGTCTCCGGCGGCCTGCTGAGGCTCGTCAGGGGCGAGGGTGACATGATCGGGGAAACCGAATCGATCGCCATGACTCCAATGTACCACCGAAATCGCCCGCCGTCGAGGGGCAGCGATGCCCGCGGACCTCAGCCGGTGGTGCGCATTCCCGCCGCCACTCCCTCGATGGTGAGCCGCAGAAGCTCCCGGCACTCCCGTTGCTGATCCTCGTCCCCGCGGCGCTCGGCCTCCCGGAGCCTCCGCAGCCACTCCACCTGCAGGAGGTTCAGGGGGTCCGTGTTCGGATTGCGCAGGCGGATCGAATGCTGGAGCCAGCCGACCTCTTCCAGCAGCTGGGGCTGGCCGTTTGTCCGCAGCACGGAGTCCCTGCTGCGCTGGTATTCGGCGGAGATCATGCCCCAGATCCTCTCCCGTACCTCCGCGTCCTCCACGAGCTCCGCATATGTGCGGCCGATGTCGATATCGGATTTCGCGAGGGCGAGAACGGCGTTGTCCAGGGTCGCGCGGAAGAACGGCCACCCGTCGTACATCGCTCGCAAGGTCTGCCATCCATCCGCGTGCGCCCGGGCGAACGCCTGGAAGGCGCTGCCGAGCCCGAACCAGGCGGGGATCATGCATCGGTTCTGCGTCCACGCGAAGACCCAGGGGATCGCGCGCAGGTCGGAGAGACCCCGGGCGCCGTGCCGATGGGCGGGACGGGAGGCAATGGGCAGGGATTCGATCTCGAGTATGGGCGTTGCCTGCTCGAAATAGGACAGGAAACAGGGCTCTTCGATGAGCGCGCGGTACGCGGCCAGGGCCTCCCGTGCGAGCTCCTCCATTGCTGCCTGCCACTCGGCGCGGGGCGGCGTGAGCGGCTGGAGCGAGGCGGCGAGGGTCGCCCAGATCACCTGTTCGAGGTGCCTGCCGGCAATGCGGGGATCGTCGTAGCGGTCGGCGAGCACCTCACCCTGTTCCGTCATGCGCAGCCCCGCCCCGAGTGACTCGGGGGGGAGCGCGAGGATGCTGCGCGCGGCAGGTCCGCCTCCCCTGCCCAGCGATCCTCCCCTTCCATGGAAGAAGATCAGGCGCACGCCGTGCTCCTGTGCGACCCGGGAGAGCACGCTCTGTGTTTTGTACA
>JBEKXR010000597.1:0-2561 GCA_049511935.1 Spirochaetia bacterium
TCGATTCACGGATCTTTGGCGGCAACCTCGCCATTGTGAGCGTGATCTTCCTTGTATGTTTCATTGTGGCCTGGATCTTTCTGGCCCGTCACAAGTGGGGCAGGGAGCTGTTCTCGGTCGGCGGCAATGAGGAGGCGGCCCGGCTTTCGGGCGTTCCTGTGCGCATGGCGAAGTTTCTTGCTTACACCTTCTCGGGCATCATGTGCGCCGTGGCAGGCATCTGTCAGGCTGCGCAGGAGACGCAGGGCGATCCCGAAACAGGGGCCGGTTATGAGCTGACTGCCATCGCCATGGTCGTCATCGGGGGGACGAGCCTGGCGGGAGGGCGCGGGAGCATGGGGCTCACTCTCCTGGGCATTCTCACGATCGGATATCTGCAGAAAATTCTCAGCATTAATGCGGTCCCGGAAGCCGGCCGGCTCATGATCACCGGGATCATCATTGTGCTTGCAGTTCTGACGCAGAAGCGCAGGACCAAGTGATTGCCCGTGCAGGAAAGGAGGGAGGGAAAGGAAACAGTCAGGGTTTGATTCCAGTTTTTTCGCATGAAACTTCAATTTCTGGAAGGAAGGAGATTTGCTATGAAATCAATTCTGAAGTTCGCGCTTTGCGCGGTGCTTCTCTGCTCCCTGGCGGCGATGCCGACATTTGCTGCCGGAAAGACGTATGTCATTGGCATGAGCCAGTGCAACCTCGGGGAGCCTTGGCGCGTGCAGATGAACGCCGACATAAAGAATGAGGCGGACAAGCACCCCGAGATCAAGATGGTCTTCAAGGACGCGCAGAACGACGTGCTGCAGCAGCGCGCCCAAGTGGAGGAGTACGTCAGCGCCAAGATCGACCTGCTCATCATCAGCCCCAAGGAGGCCCAGCCCCTGGCGGAGCCGGTGTCCAAGGCGATGGCTGCCGGGATTCCTGTTATCGTGCTCGACCGCGACATCATCGGCCAGAACTACACCGAGTTCATCGGTGCTGACAACGTGAAGATCGGCCGGGCGGTGGGGAAGTGGCTGGTCAAGAATTACGGCGGCAAGGGCGCCAAGGTCGTGGAGATCATGGGCCTGCAGACATCCACCCCGGGCCAGGACAGGCACAGCGGGTTCTTGGATGCGATCAAGGGCTCAGACCTGAACGTGATCTTCCGCGCCGATGCGAAGTGGCTCGAGCCGGATGCTCGCAAGGAGATGGAGTCCGCGCTGGCACGCTACGACAAGATCGACATCGTGTACGGCCACAACGATCCCTCGGCCCACGGCGCCTACCTCGCGGCCCAGGCGGTCGGCAGGGAGACGGGAATGGTGTTCGTCGGGATCGACTCCCTGCCCCAGGAGGGGGTCGTCTATGTGAAGCAGGGCATCCTGACAGCCACCTTCCAGTATCCCACAGGCGGCGGCGAGGCAATCAAGCAGGCCCTCAAGATCTTTGCCGGCGCAAAGGTTCCCAAGAGGATCGTTCTTGGATCGCGGATGTTCACGAAGGACAATGTCGACGCGGGGGGAGAGGCGATCCCCTAGGATCGGCAGTCACATTCCACCCAACCTCGGACCGCTCCGCGGCATCCCGCGCGCGGTCCGGGGTATCTTCTCTTCGACGCATGCTATACTCGCTTCTTGCGGCAGCACCGGCCCGGCAGTACAAGGATCGCCATGGACTACCACATCCTGATCGTAGATGACGAGAAAGAACTCTGCGTCTCCCTCTCCGAGATCCTGATGGAAGAGGGCTACCCCACTGTGTACACGAGCGACCCCCGGGAGACCCCCGCGATCCTCGCGCGTACCCACGTTGACCTGATCATCCTGGATATCCGCATGCCCGGCATCGGAGGGATCGATCTCCTGAAGATGCTGCGAAGGACCAACCCGAACATCAAGGTGATCATCCTCACCGGCCACCCCAGCATCGAGAACGCCGTCCTCTCGATGAAATACGGGGCGGTGAACTTCTACGAAAAGCCGCCGAATCTGAAGAAACTGCTCAACGAGATCCGCGAGTTCTCTGCCCGCGACGCTGTTTCCCAAGCGCCTCCCTCCGTGGTGACGGCCCAGCCTCCCGCAGCCCGCGTGGTAACGAGCGACCCGCGGATGCTCAAGATCCTCCAGTCCGCGGAGAAGGCCGCCGCGGCCACGGCGCCGGTCCTGATCACGGGCGAGAGCGGCACGGGCAAGGAGCTGATCGCGGAGATCGTGCACGAGGCGGGGCCCCGGGCCTCGAGGCCGTTTATCAAGGTGAACTGCGCCGCAATTCCCGAGCCGCTCCTGGAAAGCGAACTTTTCGGCCACGAGAAGGGGGCTTTCACAAATGCCGTCGCACAGAGGAAGGGCAAGTTCGAGCTGGCCCATGAGGGCACGATTTTCCTCGACGAGATCGGCGACATGAGCCCCGCCACGCAGGCCAAAATCCTGCGCGTGCTTCAGGAGCAGGAGTTCGAGCGGGTGGGAGGAACGGAGACCATCCATTCGGACATCCGCGTCATCGCCGCAACGAATAAAGACCTACGCCTCCTCATCCAGCGGGACAGCTTCCGCGAAGACCTCTACTACCGGTTGTGCGTGATCACC
>JBEKXR010000598.1:0-2559 GCA_049511935.1 Spirochaetia bacterium
CTCGCTCCGCTGTACTGAGATCCACCCCAGCTCTCGCGCCAGCTTCTCTCGCTCGATCCTCGTCGCTGAGGTCTGTTCCTGACAATCGCAGCCCGGCTCCGGGTCAACTCCTTCCCTTCCCTGACCCTCCACGACCCTGCTATTCCGGCCCTTTCACCCGCCCCGAGCACTGAGGAGCCCTCCATGCCGCCCTTCGCGCCCCCCTTTTGACCATGCTCCCGCCTCGCGCAACCCGTCTTGCGTATAAAAATCGCTATCTGTCAGTAGGTGCTCTACTCAATCCGAAGTGAACGGCTTCTCATGGAACAGCTGGACTACAACATGCTATTTCGCTGGTTTGTAGGGCTGCCGATGGATGACCGGGTATGGGATCACTCCAGCTTTACAAAGAACCGTGAACGGCTCATCGGGTCAGAAATTGCAGCGCAGTTCTTCGGGGAGATACGAGGGGACGGGACGCTGATCGAGGCGTGGGCCTCGCAGAAGAGCTTTCTGCCTAAGGATGAGCAGGGTGGGCCTACTTCAGGTGGCGCTGCAGGCGCACGGAACCCTGAGATAGATTTCCGAGGCCAGAAGAGAGCCAACGACCCGCACGAATCGAAGACTGATCCGGATGCTCGACTGGCCAAAAAGACGCCGGGCTCTGAGGCACGACTGACATATATGGGCCACGTAATAATGGAGAACAAGAACGGTTTGGTCGTCGACAGCCTGCTCACCATCAGCAGCGGGACCGCAGAAGATCCCCGGGCGTTCTCACCGTCTTCGAGTCTCCCGTGTTTTCCCTGCCGCCTTATGCTCTGACCATGGAGAGTAGATCGACGCCGGAATCAGAAAGCCTTTCCGCGGGCAACGCAATCTTCCTCCGAAGCATCATTTCCACGGCGGTGAGCTCGTCGGGCATACCGATGCTCGCAGCTGCGAGGAGTGTTCCTTCGCTGTAAAATCCCGCAAGGAACTTGCCTTTTTCCACATCCCCTCTCACCGCGATCTCACTCCATGCGCGGGCATAACCTACATACTTCAAACTGATGCCAGTTTGCCGTGTCCAGAAGAACGGGACCTCGTCGTAGGCCGCAGTCGATCCGAGCATGGACCGGGCTGAATGCTGTCCCTGGCGTTCTGCCACGCACCAGTGCTCGATTCGCTGAGCGTCACCGCCCGCAGGATTCGGAACGATCGCAATATCCCCGGCTGCGAGTATATCGGGGTACTTCGTTTCCAGCCGGCTGTTGACAGGGACTCCCTTGTCCTGCACGAGATCCGACCTCGCGAGAAAGTCCAAGGCCGGCTGTACTCCTAACCCGAACACGACGAAGTCGGCATTCAGGGACCCCCCTCCCGACAAAACGATAGTCTTTGCGCCTTTGGCGCCCGAAATCCGAGCCACGGTCGAACCCATGTGGAAGGTGACGTTCTTCTGTTCGTGCCTCCCCTTCAGGTACCGGGCGATGCGCTCCCCGACGATGTGAGCAAGCGGCAGCGCCTCACGCGAAACCACGTCGACCCCCAGGCCTCGCGTGCACAAGGAGCTCGCCAGCTCGAGCCCGATGAATCCCGACCCGACGAGGACAGCCCGCTTCGCTCCTGTCGCGGCTTCCACGATCGATCGCGCATCGGAGAGGCTGCGCAGGTTGAAGCAGCCCTCCCCGTCAGCGCCGGGGATATCGGAGATTCGCGGAGTACCGCCCGTGGCGATCAGGGCTTTGTCGAAGGACAAAGTCTCGCCGCTCTGAAGGGTTACGGTCTTGCCGCTCGGGTCAAGACTCGTAACCTTTGTTTTCGTAAGCACCTCGATTTTCTGGTTGGTGTAGAATTTCGGGCTCCGCAGGGGCAGCCATTCCGGTTTGGCCTCACCGGTCACAAAGTCCTTCGAAAGGTTTGGCCTGTCGTAGGGCTGGTCGTTCTCCATGGTGATCATGACAATCCTGCCGGCGAATCCTTCCCTGCGCAGTGTCTCCGCCGCGGCGTTTCCAGCCGCTCCCGCTCCCACAATGAGGAATGTCCGGGGATCTTTTCCTTCGGGCCTCGGAAACTGCGGCTTCTGCGCCTGGCCCAGCCAGATGTCTCCGGCATCAATTCGTACGCAGTGTACAGGGAGGTCTTTCAGCGCGGGGGCGGCGAGCACTTTGCCCGTTGTGACGTCGAACCGGGCGTCGTGACATTTACAGACGACGACGTTCCCGAAAAACGCCCCTTCGTTCAGGGCACATTCGTAATGCGTGCATTTGTTTCCGACTGCGAACACCTTTCCCCCGACGCGCAGAAGGAGCACATCGCCGTCTCCGACCTTCACGAGCCGTGGGACACCTTCCCCCAAATCGGCATAGCGACAGACTTTTTGCCAGGAACTTTCAGCCATGGGAAGCCTCCTCACAATGATAGACAGCCAGAAAAGCGCACCCAAGAAAATAATATGCGGAAGTTGTGCGCGCCTTATGTACGTTACCGAACAGAAATACCTTTAAATTCCTGCACATTCTTATCGTATGGTTCGGGATTCCAAAAGTGCCTGGGCAAAGAGTGCATCGTATTCTCCAATAGGATGTTGGCGTTCTG
>JBEKXR010000599.1:0-2548 GCA_049511935.1 Spirochaetia bacterium
CATTCTGGCAGGGATTTTCCATTCAAACAATCTCGCGTTTTTCATTGTGTCCTTATGCATCACAGTGGCGGCCGCAATCGGTTCCTACCAGTTGATTGAAAAGCCGTTCTTGAAATACAAAAAGCGTTTCGAAATCATCGCTTCGCGTCCAGCGTGATCAAACATTGGCGTCGGCTTCTTATCGATGTCATCGGAAGTGTAAGGCCGAAATCGAGGGCTATGCCCTCATCAAGGGACCGGAAGTTCGTCAAGGATCTTTGGTAGTCGAGCCTGTGGGACCCTGCGAGGCAGCGCGAGCTGCGGAGCGAACAAGTCCGGCGCATCATCTCCAACAGGTACGTCAAGAAGCCCATCGATGCGGTGTGGCAACTATCTGACTGGGACTCAGAAGGCCAAGGTCGACCTTGCACGCGGCAGGCTGTGGCAAGGGGCCTGCGCAAGCCGCGGCTCGCTTGTCCTGGCGCTCGCTGCTGGAGTCGGCCGCATTCTCTACTACACGGTCAGTCACTGCCGGCGTGGCCTCGTGCTGGTCATGGCGTTTGGGGGTCCTGCTCATCCTTGGTTTCGTGTTGATCGCCCAGTCAGAAGAGCCCTTCTCCGGCAAAATAGAAGGCTGCGCCGTTTCATTCACAGGTCTGAAGAAGGCGGCCACGGCGTCCCGCAATCGAAAGGGAAACGAGGAAAGTGACTGATAGGTTGTTATGATGACCGTCGGCGCCAGGAGAATTGCCGATGGTGTTGCGCGTTGCGATGAGCGGGAGATGGTCGTATGCTGCTCTCAAGCCCGACCCGGGAAAGCAGAGGGGGAGAGGGCAGGAGATGGCCTGTAATTGTTCTGTGGCGCCGAGCGACCACGGTGATAGGTTTGGTCAGGCCACCTCCCGCGTTTGTATCATCAATATGTGTGCCCTTGTGGGACCACGAATAGTGGAATGGAGGCAACGCACAACCACCAAGGTATCCTTTCCTCTCCGCTCTCCGAAGGCAACGAGGAGGAGGAGAGAATGATCGAGAGGGTACATGGGATCGACCGGCACAAGCAGTTCTCGACGATCAGCGTGCTGAATCGTCAGGGGGAGGAGGTGCAATTCTTGGGCGCCTGCCGGGAGTTTGGGAAGTACGTGGAGGGTCTGGGACCAACGGACGCGGTGGTCCTGGAAGCCTCGACGGGATCCTTCTGGTGGGCGGATCAGATCGAGGCGAAGGGGGCGAAGTGCTTCGTGATGGATCCGCGGAAGTTTCGGATCATCAAGGACTCGTGGAACAAGACGGACAGGCAGGATGCGCGCAACCTGGCGAAGGCTCTGTGGGTGCACGTGGTCACGGGGGAGTTCGGGATCCCGAGGGTGTACAAGCCGACAGGGGTGGTGCGGGATCTGCGGAGGCTGTTCGCGCAGTATTGCCTGCTCAACAGCCAGATCGCGACGCACAAGAACAACGCCCAGGCGATCTTCGTGGAGAACGGGGTGGAGCTGAAGAAGGAGCTGAAGTGCCGGCTGTTCGCGCCGGAGAGCGGGCTTGAGGTGCTGAAGTAGATGAACATCTCGGCAGCCAGTTGCGTCTGCCTGGAGCTGACCCTGCAGGTACTATGGAAGGCAGAGGAGGCGAAGGAGCGGCTGGCCACGGAGATCCTGGTCGCTGGGGAACCGCTGAAGAGCCAAGTGGAGCTTCTGATCAGCATCAAGGGGATCACGCCGTTGATTGCGCTCGCCTTCCTGGCTGACGTGGCAGACATCCGGAGGTTCAGGACGCTGCGGAAGATGAACGCGTACCTGGGGCTGGTGCCGCGGGCGAGCAACAGTGGAGGCAAGGATCGGCCTGGCCACATTACCCGCGAGTCGCGGAAGCTGACTCGGACGATCCTCACGCAGTGCGTGCACCACGTTGCCGCCTCCTCGCCGTCCCTGGATCGTTACTACCGTGAGCTGAGGGACAAGCGAGGAACCGGCCGAGCCCGCATCGCCGTGATCCGCAAGCTCTGCGGGATGATGAGGAGGATGCTGCTCAGCGGCGAGCAGTACCGATGGATGGACCGGGGGTTGTACGAGAAGAAGCTCAGGCAGTATGAGCGAGTCCTGAAGAGAGCGAAGGAGGAGCGACCGGCGGCTTGACGGTCGTCATAGTGGAACATCGATCCAGGTTGATGAGCGCGTTTGCTCCCAAAGTGCTGAAGGCTGCAGGATTCTTCTTTTCCCGCACGTGGTGAGGGGCTTCGCCGATTCTTCTGCATAGATGCGGCCGCAGAACGCACATCCGCCGCTATGGAGGGAGTGACGGCATCAGAATCGAGCGCGATCGATGTAGCGAATACGGAACTGCCCCCTGGGAACGGCAGCGGGAGAGCGGCTTTGCTCAATTCAGGGATGCAGCTTCCAATCCTGGCGGTGCTCTTCCGATCTTGAGGAGATGACGCAGGATCTTGCGCACCTGGGCAGGGTCGGTGATCAAGGCGATGATCTTTATCTCAGAGCCACAGCGGGGGCACACCAGGGGGTTGATCTCATAGACCTTTGCCAACAGACGTGTCCATGATGAGCGGCATGCGGCA
>JBEKXR010000600.1:0-2526 GCA_049511935.1 Spirochaetia bacterium
GAAAGCGAGCCCGTAGGCCCCGTTCAGACCAGGAAGTCTCCCTCGGCATTCAGTCCCCTCGGCTCCTTGCCTTGCGCAACGATGATCGCGTGGTGCCACTCCCGGCTCTCCCCTGGATTCAGGACGCTGTCCATCCCCCACATCTTCGAGAAATCGATCCTGTCCATCGCGGCCGTGGCGGTTCCGGAGGTCCGCAGGACCCATTCCGATTCCGAGTAGAGCTCGGGACGATCGGGATCGGGCGGCCGATACCCCCTCGTCCAGCGCCCTTTCCAGTTCGTACGTGTTGCCGCCGCCGTGGGGATTGTGGTGCGTCGCGGCGGGAATGTGCGCGACCTCATTCATCCGTGCCGCGGACTCGGGAGTGAAACCGATCTGGAACGGGCATCGATCGGGCTGCTCGTGGTTCAGCGAGAGAAGGACACGATCACGGTGCTTCATCGATCGGCCCCCGGGACTCCGTCTCACCGAGTGAGGTGACGGTACTTGATCCGGTGCGGCTCCACCGCGGAGTCACCGAGCCGAGCCCGCTTGTTTTCCTCGTAGTCGGAAAAGTTCCCCTCGTGCCAGTAGGCCGAGCTCTCGCCTTCGAAGGCGAGGATGTGCGTGGCGACCCGGTCGAGGAACCAGCGGTCGTGGGTGATCACAAGGACACAGCCGGCGAATCCGAGGATCCCCTCTTCCAGCGCGCGCAGCGTGTTCACGTCCAGGTCGTTGGTCGGCTCGTCGAGCAGGAGCACGTTTGCCCCCTCCTTCAGCATCAGGGCCAGGTGCACCCGGTTGCGTTCCCCGCCTGAGAGCATCCCGACCTTCTTCTGCTGGTCGGAGCCGCTGAAGGCGTAGCGGGCGATGTACGACCGTGAGTTCACCTCGTGACGGCCCAAGCGGATGATGTCCTGGCCGTTTGAGATCAGCTCCCACACCGACTTCTCGGGCGAGAGCTTTTCGCGAAGCTGGTCGACGAAGGTGAGCCGCACGGTCTCCCCCATTCGGAGCAGGCCGGCGTCAGGCTTCTCCTGGCCCGTCACGATCCGGAAAAGCGTCGTCTTGCCGGCGCCGTTGGGGCCGATGATGCCGACCGTGGCACCCGCCGGCACCGAGAAGCTCAGGTCATCGAAAAGGATGTTGTCGTCGTAGGCCTTGCGCAGTCCTTTTGCTTCGATGACGAGGTCGCCGAGCCGGGGTCCGGCGGGGATGTAGATCTGCAGCTCCTGTTCCCGCCGGGCGGAATCCTCGGCGAGGAGTGTTTCGTAGGAGGCAATGCGCGCCTTGCTCTTGGCCTGCCGGGCCCGCGGGGACTCCCGGATCCACTCCAGCTCCCGCTGCAGGGTCCGCTGCCTGTCGGATTCCTGCTTCTCTTCCCGCCTGAGGCGCTCCTTTTTCTGCTCCAGCCAGCCGGAGTAGTTGCCCTTCCACGGGATGCCTTCTCCCCGGTCCAGCTCCAGGATCCATCCCGCCACGTTGTCCAGGAAGTAGCGGTCGTGCGTCACCGCGATCACGGTGCCCTCGTACTGCACGAGGTGATGCTCGAGCCACGCGACGGTCTCCGCATCGAGGTGGTTCGTCGGCTCATCCAGCAGGAGGATGTCTGGTTTCTTCAACAGGAGCCGGCACAGCGCCACGCGCCGCTTCTCACCTCCCGACAGGAGGCCGATTTTCAAGTCCGGCGGGGGACATCGCAGCGCGTCCATGGCCATGTCCAGCCGGCTGTCCAGGTCCCAGCCGCCCTGGGCGTCCAGCTTCTCCTGGACGGTTCCCTGCCGCTCGAGGAGGGCGTTCATCGCCTCATCGTCCATGGGCTCGCTGAACTTCGCGTTGATCTGCTCGAACTCCTGCAGGAGCGCCACCACCTCCCGCACTCCGTCCTCGACGACTTCCCGGACCGTGGCGTCGGCCGGAAGATGGGGCTCCTGCTCGAGGTATCCCACCGTGTACCCCGGGTTGAGGACCACCTCGCCCCGGAACTCCTTCTCCGCGCCGGACATGATCCGCAACAGCGTGCTCTTCCCTGACCCGTTCAGACCGATGACGCCGATCTTCGCTCCGTAGAAATAGGAGAGGGAGATGTCCTTGATGACGGTCTTCTGGTCGTAGCTCTTGCTGACGCCCACCATCGAGTAGATGATCTTGTTCGGTTCCTGGTCGCGCGCCACTACGACACCACCTTCGCCATGATGGGCGTCTTGTGTACGCTGCCCCGGCCCGCAAGGAGCGGCGGACGCCGTTCGAGGGCGGCCATCCCGATCTCGATGTCCTCTCGCGCCTCCTGCGGCGTGAGGCATCCCACCGTTACCATGTCGCACTCACGGATCGTGGCGAAGGCGAAGGTCAACCCGACAAAAGGACTCACCCTGCCGGCTGCCATCGGCTTGATCGTCATCACGGGCTTGCGCGCGCTCCAGATGATCGAATGCACGTACTTGATCTCCACCTGCATGAGGAAGCCGGCGCAGTTGTAGATCTGGATGTAGGTTTCCACGTCGTAGCGGTTCAGGTCCGAAAACACCACGAGCTCGGGCATGTGGG
>JBEKXR010000601.1:0-2519 GCA_049511935.1 Spirochaetia bacterium
TTGGTGTCAACGGCAGGCGTATTGCCTGCTTCTATCAAGTCCTCATAGTCGGTCGGGCCGCCCGGGAAGGCAAGAACTACAATTCCATAGATGCATTTGAATGTGGACAAGTCAAACGGGACGTTGATATCAAGCAGCTCGTTCCGGAAGGAAGTTACGTGCTTCTCCCTTAGCGCACGTACGCTTCCGTTTAGCTGCTTGAGCGCGTGGTTGAGGTTGTTGCTGACCCAAGGCTCCGTATCTCTCGTCCCTGTACGGGTCTTTATCTGGACAACGATCGCTGTATCGTCAAAAAGGATCAAAAGATCGCTGAACTCCTTGCCGGTTGTCTTCTCCGGATTTCTGTAGACAAAATCGCGCACGAATGCAATCTCAACGAACCACTGACTAAGCCGCTCAACATCTGTCGTAATCTGTCCAGTGGGCGCTGGGAACTCAGTTGCCGCAAATCGTAGGTTCATGACATCTTCAGGATTCAATCCATAGCTCCGACGCACGGCCCATACCGTCGCAACGCTTTGCGTCATCATCATACATTTCGAGTTGCACCATCTTTCCGGTATTCTCCCCGATGTAGATAGACGAAGCAGCCACCATTACGGGAAAGACCGTTCTTAAATCCTTGCTGTATCCAGTACTAGTTATTTCGGTCCTCCAGACTTTATAAGTTTCCTCGGACTGCCGGCCAAGCTTTGCGTGCCGAAACCTACTGTCCTCAGCTTGACACTTGAGGATGAGCTGACTTTCAGCTGCCGAGGATCGCCGAAACAGGCCCACGACAATATTTGAGAGATTCTACACAATGGAGGGGGGTTTGCAAGAAATTTTGCGCCGGATCAAAAGAAACGGGACTTTCCACCAACCTCGCCATTCGTTAGCTTATCAATGACTATTTACTCTATTTTAGTCATATAGGACACTAAAGATGCCAAAGGCCTTTACTGAGCAAGAACGTGACAAAATCCGGGCCAAGCTCGTCGCCGCGGGAAAGCGTGTCATCAACCAGGCCGGCATACGCCTCCTCGTGGTGGATGACATCGCGCGGGAGGCAGGCATTTCCAAGGGCAGCTTCTACTCGTTCTATCCTTCGCGCGAGGACTTCATCCTGTCTGTCTTCGAGTCGTGGGAGACGGAGTACCGGGGGGCTCTCATCCGTGAAGTTGCCCAGGGGGGTGGAACGGCCCGAGAGCGGATCGAGCGCTTCTTCCTGGGCGCATTCGAGATACTCCAGAGAGAGCCGGGGCTTGCGCGGTTGGGCACAAAGGAAATCCAGACGATCCTGGAAAGGCTTCCGCCGGAGCGGCTGGAGGCACACCAGGCGACGGACAACCGTGTCCTGGAAGAAACATTCGGGAAATGGGTGTCGGAAGGCCTCCTCGATGCCGGCATCTCTGCCGCGCTTCGAGGTCTCGTGCCGGCGCTTTTCTCCATCGCGATGCACAGGGAGGATTTCCCGCCCGGGAGCTACCAGCCGACGGTGAAGCTCATCGCGGAAGCACTTGCTTTGAGGATAACCACATGACCAGTGCGATCAGTGCGCAGGGTCTTTCCAAGAGCTACGGACCCGTGAAGGCCGTGGTGGACGTCGACCTGGACGTGCGCCGCGGTGAGATCTACGGGTTCCTCGGCCGAAACGGCGCGGGAAAGACGACCACCATCCGCATGCTCCTGGGCCTCGTGCGGCCGAGCGCGGGCAGCATTTCCATTCTCGGATCATCCCTGGGCGATGACCGCAAAGGCGTCCTCTCGCGCATCGGATACCTCGTCGAGTCGGCGGCGGCCTACCCCAACCTCACGGTGCGGGAGAACCTCCACATCCAGCGGCGCCTGATGGGCGCCCCGCGGGCAGCCGTCGACGAGGTCATCGAGCTCCTCAAGCTCGGCGAGTACGTGAACCGACGCGCGGGCAGGCTCTCGCTGGGCAACAAGCAGCGGCTCTCCCTCGCGCGCGCCCTGGTCCATTCGCTCGAGCTTCTCATCCTGGACGAGCCGGCCAACGGGCTGGACCCCGCCGGCATCGTGGAGATCCGTGCCCTGCTCCGCCGACTCGCCGACGTCCAGGGCGTGACCATCTTCATGTCGAGCCACCTCCTGGACGAGGTGGAGCACCTCGCCGACCGGGTGGGCATCGTGCACGCCGGCAGGCTCGTCGAGCAGCTCGACTACAACGAGCTACTCGATAACGGCAGGCTGGCCATCGAGATCGAAGTGGACGACGTTGCCCTGGCGGAGCGGGTCCTGCGGGGCGAGCTCGGGCTCGTCGAGGTGTCGCGCTCGGGGGATGCGTGCCTGCGGATCAGCGACCGCACGGCAAAGCCTGCACTCATCGCCCGTGCCATGGTCGGTGCCGGTGTCGCCCTCGAGCGCCTCGCCCCGATGGAGGAGGATCTCGAGCGGCACTTCATGCGCTTGACGGGAGGAGAGACATGAGATTTCCCAGCGTCGTGGCAGCGGAGCTCATGAAGCTCCGCCGAAGCAAGGTGACCTGGATGACATTCGCCGCCTACGCGTTCATGGCG
>JBEKXR010000602.1:0-2511 GCA_049511935.1 Spirochaetia bacterium
ATGCAGAGAAGGAGCGCAGTCGTCGTGGTGTCGATGAGGGAGCGGTTGCGCGGCTCCCGGATCTTGCCCTCCAGGGTGAGCTTGATCTTCGGGTTGTAGTCGGCGAGCTCGCGGATGTTGTCGACGAGGTACGTCCACTGCTTCTTGTAGTCCGTTTGCAGCGGATAATCCCACCCGTCCTGCCCGAGCCACAGGTCGACGCTGGGACTGCCGACCAGCCTGGCGTTGAAGTCAATGTTCTGCTTCACGAGCGCCATGGCCGCCTTGCGCACCTCGGCATCGCACGCCGAGAGGGATCCCTTCGACCATCGCCTCTCTCCGAAGACCAACGGCAGAACCGAGGAGGCCTCAAAGCCCGCGCCGCGGAGGATTTCGTTCACCGTGTCGGGGTCTGAAAGGGCGCCGGTGGGGGCCTGGTAAAGGTCTGCGCCCTTCAGCACCTTCATCTTCTCCAGGCCTTTGATCACGTCACGGAATTCGACCGCGTCCAGCTTTGGGTCTTTGTAGCCCGAGGGCATGAACCTGTCGTAGGTCTGGCCCAGTGACCCGATGATCGCGCTGTACTTCACCTTGCCCATGCATCTCTCCTTTGTGGTCCTGCCCCTTTCAGCGCAGGACGTTTCGTGCGCGCCAAATTCGCGGCGGCCGCTGTCCTAAGCGTGCGGATCAATGAATATCTTCACCCCGTCGCCCTTCTTCAATATTTCGATGGCCTCCGCGGTTTTCGCAAGCGGCAGCTTGTGCGTGACAAGCAGCGCGAGGTCCAGCACGCCCTTTTCGAGCATCTCCACGGCGCGCGGGAAGGAGGCGTTGGCAAGCCAGGTGCCCAGTACCTGGGCTTCCTTGATCGTGATGGTGGAAGGGGCGATGGTCGGGGACGATTTGAAGTTGATGCCAAAGAGGAGCACCTTCCCGCCCTTGCGGATCACGTCGATGGCCTGCGCCACCTGGGAACCCACCACCTCGATGGCGATGTCCGCGCCGATGCCGGTGACTTTCTCCACGATGGCCTTCAGGTCCTCGGAGCGCGGATCCACCACGTAATCCGCCCCGCACTTCCTCGCGAACTCGCGGCGCAAGGCCACGGGCTCCGAGACGATGATGGGCGAGGCGCCGCTCGCCTTGAGGATCTGGATGAACATGAGCGCAATTGGTCCACCGCCGATGATGACAACGCTGTCTCCCGGGCTCGCCTTGATCTTGGCGATGCCGTTCACCGCGCATGCCAGAGGCTCCGCGAAGGCGGCGATCTCGGGCTTCACCGCATCCGAGATGCGGTGGGCCACACGTTCGGACATGCGAACGTACTCCGCGAAGCCCCCGTCGGCTCCAATGCCCATCGGGATAATGTTCTCGCACTCGTTGGGAAGATTGAGCCGGCAGTAGCGACAGACCCCGCAGTAGTTGTTGGGGTTGACCACCACGCGATCGCCGACCTTCAGCGTGCGCACCCTGGGGCCCGCCTCAACGATCCTTCCCACGAGCTCGTGGCCCAGGATGGTCCCCGGCGTTGCCGTGTAGCCGGGCGGCACCTCCATGATGTGCACATCCGTTCCGCAGACCGAGCACAGCTCTACCTCGCAGATCAGATCATCCTCTTCCTTGAGGGCGGGGACTGGCACATCCTTGACGGCGAGCTTCCCCACCCCTTCGAACACGGCGGCTTTCATCGTGGATCGCTTCATGGTCCCCTTCTCCTTCGTTTCAAACGCTCAGCCCGGCGTTAAAGCCTTCCCGGGTGGCCTGAAGAGCCTGGCGAGGTCTCACCGCGTCACCGACGACCCGTACATCCTTCACCTTGCCTCGCAGCTCTTTCACGAGGCTGTTCTCCTGGTTCATGCCCATGGCGAGCACCACCTGGTCAGCGGCATGACGCTTGCGCTCGCCGTCTACCAGGACCACCACCTCCGTGTCCGTGATCTCCACAACGGCGGCGTTCAGGACCTTAGTGATGTGATAGTCATCGACCAGCTTGAGGAGCGCGGGGAGCACGCCGCTCACCACGTCCGGGCACAGGGTGTCCACCTTCTCGAAGATGGTCACCTTCCGTCCCAGCCAACCCAGGTGGACCGCCGTCTCCAGTCCGACGAGCCCCCCGCCAAGGACCGCGACATTCTTCGCGGGCTCGACATTGCCCAGCAGGATGTCCTGCGCGAGCACGACGTTCCCGCCGCGGATGCCGGGGATGTCCAGTATCAGGGGTGTCGCGCCCGCAGCCACAATAACGGCGTCCGGCTGGAGCTGCTCGGCGAGGTGGGCAGTGAAGGATGTGTTGAACACGATCTTCACGCCGAGCCGGTCCAGCTCATTACGCGCCCACGAAACGTAGCTTGCAAGCTCTCCTTTGTATGGCGGATAGGCGGCGGCAGCGAACTGCCCGCCGAGACTCGCCTTCGCCTCATAGAGGGTGACCTCGTGGCCGCGGGCTGCCGCGCCGCGGGCTGCCTCGAGGCCGGCGGGGCCTCCGCCGATGATGGCGACTTTGCGCTTCTTCTGCGGCTTTGCCGACTG
>JBEKXR010000603.1:0-2773 GCA_049511935.1 Spirochaetia bacterium
AATCATAATTGGCACCGGCCAGGCCGGGCCTTCACTCGCAGGACGCCTGACGCAGGCGGGAATGAAAATCGCGGTTGTCGAAAGAAAGCATTTTGGCGGAACCTGTGTCAACACGGCCTGCATCCCCACAAAGACACTCGTTGCAAGCGCAGAAGTTGCGCACAAGGCGCGTCGCGCCGCAGATTTCGGCGTTGAAGTGTCACCAGAGATGCGCGTCGACATGAAACGCGTCAAGGCGCGAAAGGATGCAGTGTCCGCCGAGTCTCGGGTTGGCATCGAGCGGTACCTCAAGGGCATGTCCGGCTGTACCGTGTACGAAGGACATGCACGGTTCGAATCTCCGCGCGAAGTGCGCGTGGGGAAGGTCCTGCTGTCGGCCGAGCGGATCTTCATCAATACGGGGGGGACGCGCGCTCGTTCCCGACATGCCGGGACTCGACCAGGTCGAATATCTCACCAACTCATCGATGATGGATGTGGATTTCCTGCCCCGTCACCTCGCCATCGTGGACGGCAGCTGGTGACCGAGGGAGTGACCGTGCGCCTCGGCGCGGAATGCATGAGCGTGGCGAAAGACCTGGGGCTGGACAAGGTAAGGAGAGACACGGACAAGCACGGGTTCATCATCGTGGACGAACAGCTGCGCACAAGTGCCCCGGGGATCTGGGCCCTGGGCGACTGCAACGGGAAGGGCGCCTTCACCCACACCTCGTGCAACGACTTCGAGATCGTCGCGGCAAATGTCCTCGACGGCGACAGGAGAAGCGTGGCGGACCGCATCCCCGCGTACCCCTTGTATATCGATCCGCCCCTGGGCAGGGCAGGGCTGACGGAGGCCGAGGTGCGAGCGCGCGGCCTGCCCGCCCTGATCGGCAGGCGGCCGATAACGCGCGTGAGCCGCGCGGTAGAAAAAGGCGAGACGCAGGGCTTCATGAAGATCATCGTCAGCGCGGAAACAACGCGTATTCTCGGCGCGGCAATCCTGGGAACCGGAGGCGACGAGGTCATACATGGCATCCTTGATGTGATGTATGCCGGGGTTCCCTCTATGGTTCTCCAGAAAGCCATGCACATCCACCCGACGGTTTCGGAGCTCATCCCCACGATGCTGGGCGAATTGCAGCCCCTGGTTCCTTCCTGAGACACGGAGGCATCACCGAGAGCTCACGCGTTCCATCACTTCCTGAGCGGGGCGAGAGGGTCAAACAGAGGCACGCCAATTGACGGGAGAGCCTGACTCGTACGACTATGCCCTGCGCAATGGGCAGCCAGGGAATACCACACATCGCGGAAGCCGCCTCCCTCATCCGCTCAGCGAAGTACCTCACCGCCTTCACTGGCGCGGGCATCAGCGTGGAGAGCGGGATCCCGCCCTTCCGAGGCCCCGGCGGCCTGGGAGCGGGACGGGTGGCCGCGCGCGCCGGCCGATGGCGGCACGGGCTCGAGTGAGCGCGGCTTCCTCAAAACACTCATCACCCAGAACATCGATTCTGTGTTATGAAACCGATAGGGAGCGCTCTGTAACTCGCTACGAGACGGAACTTCGTTTTTCAGTAGCACAGAACAGAGAGCGAAAAAGTCGAGCTCCCAAAATGTTCTGTGCGATGGCTTGCCGGCTCCGCTCGCAGGCCCCCCGCCCTACTTCGTCCAGAGCTGCGTCTTGCAGAACGCGCCCCAGTCTTGCCACACTTGGGCGAATTGTGGAACCGTCGCCATCACCGCGCTCAGCTGCACGTTCCACACACCCTCGTTGGTGCTCTTCAATACGTCAGAGACCAGGAGCGTCGGATCCGGATCTATCTTCCGCGCTCGGCATTTGCCGTCGAACAAGCCGCGAAGCATCTCCCAATCGAAATTCTCGCCTTCGTGGCACAGAATGAACCACAGGTCATACAGGTCACGCGGTCGCGGCCACTTCATCTGCTGCTGAAGCAGAGCTCGCATCTTCTCGGCGAGGATCTCCTCCTTGGTGTAGGTGGCGACCGTGAACGCGGAAAGATCTGAATAGAGCGGGGTCACCGAACGCACCGCAGGTTTCGTGAGAATCGGCTCATCGAAGGTCAGATGGATCTTGATCTCTGGAAGCCCATGCCTCCGGGCACCGCCGCGGCTGTACTCTACGGGAAGCTCGACCTGAAAGTCTCCCTCGGTCGTCCGAGCCTCTTTCACCGAAAGCCGAAGAAGGGCGTTGGCCTGTATCCATTCTGAAACGCCGCTGAGCAGATCGCGAGCCTTATCCAATCCGCCCGAGTCCTCACGGCAACTGTAGTCAAGGTCTTCTGAAAACCGATAGCCCGGGTAGAAGCAGTGACGCAAGCACGTGCCGCCCCTGAACACCCATCCTTTTGGCTTCAGCTCGGGTTGCGCCAGGGCCTGGAGAATTCAAAGAATGACATGGTCCTTCTCGATCTGGTCGAAGCGGAGTCCTTCCGCTTTCGCTCTGCGGTTTATCTCCTCCTTGCCGATCATCCGATGTCCCCGACATTCACCAGCAGCCCCCAGCGTCGGCTGTGCTTGCCCGTACGAGGCATCAGCGGATCCAGCGGCGAGAATCCTTTCGAGAGTTGCACTCCCTTGCGAAGCGGCTCTGCATCCCCCAGATTCAGGGCCTCCATGAGGAACCCCAGGCGCTTCACCACTGCGACGTTCCCAATTTTGACCGCGTAGCGGAAAAGCTTTTCGGTGTCCAGCTCCTTCCATGAGGAGCGAAGCGCTTTCGCTATCTCCCCTACTCCACCGACGTACTCGGGGAGATCGAGACCATCAACGATGG
>JBEKXR010000604.1:0-2510 GCA_049511935.1 Spirochaetia bacterium
GCGGTCTGTTGCCGATGTGATGAGCCGAGAACTGTACCGTTCGGCGCGACGAGTGTTCTGGATCGTGGACAACGGCTCCTCTCATCGTGGAAAACCGTTTATCGAACGGATGAGGACTAGGTGGCCGAATGCGGAGTTGGTGCACTTGCCCGTACATGCCATTTGGCTTAATCAGATGGAGATCTACTTCGGCATCATCCAGAAGAAGATGTTGACACCGAATGACTTTATCTCTCTGGACGGAGTGGCACAACGGCTCAAGCAGTTCGAGCGGCATTATTAAAGAGTTGCAAAGCAATTCGAGTTGAAGTTCACCCGAAAGGACCCGTCACAGATACTGCGGAAGCTTCGGGAAAATGCGGAACAGAGCAGGCTGACCACATAAATACGTCACCGTATTTGCGAAACAAACCACTTAGGCGAAACGATAAAAAGTGAAGAGTCGCGGAGATCGAGGCCGGCGGCACTGCATCAAGGTTCGCCGGTGTCGCCATTCACACGTCGATCGGATTGGCAAGTCAGGGTAGAATGGATCATATTACCGTCTGTATCTGCACGTTCAAGCGGCCCCATCTGCTCGGCAACCTTCTGAAAATGCTCCAGTGTCAGCCTTCGGACGGCCAATTCACAATTTCCGTGAGCACAGTGGATAATGATGCCAACGAGTCGGCGCGAGAGACTGTGTCCGCGTTCTCTGTAGTTTCCACACTTCCCATCGCGTATGCATGCGAGCCCGCGCAGAACATCGCGCGGGCCCGAAACAAAGCAGTGGAGAACGCCCCGGGCGACTTCATCGGCTTCATCGATGATGCCGAATTCCCGGATGATCACTGGCTTGTCCTCCTTTAAGACATGGCAGTAGCAACCGGCGCCGCGGGAGTCCTGGGGCCTGCCTTGCCTTCCTTCCAGACTCCGCCCCCGAAATGGATCGTGCAGGGGCGGATCTTCGAGAGGCCGTCGAACAAAACGGGAGAGATCCTCCGTTGGAAAGACACACGAACCGGGAACGTCCTATTCAGACGGGAGTTGTTTGCACAAGGGAAGCTTTGGTTCGACACCGACTATGGGCGAGGAGGAGAGGACAGGGATTTTTTTCGCCGAATGATCGCCGCGGGCAACCAGTTCATCTGGTGCAACGAAGCGGTGGCCTGGGAGACAATCCCTCCGAGCAGGTGCACGCGCAGGTTCCAGTTGAGGAGAGCTCTCCTAAGAGGCAAAGCGGGGATGCCCGTACCATTTGCCAACTTCCCTCGCAGCGCAAAATCCTTCCTGGCGATCCTCGCCTATCTGCCCGTCCTGCCCGTGATGTTCATCCTTTCACACGGGCTTTTCATGAAGTACCTGATAAAGACATTTGATCACATCGGCGTGGCACTCGCATTTTTTGGGGCGAACGTGATCAAAACGCACTATCTATCATAGCATAAAAGGCGCCCCAATTAAACTCCCAGCAAAAGGAAAACTTGATGCCATCTCGCCTTGATGTGGATGAAGGCGAGTCCTCCCGTTACGACCAGTATTTTCAGACCGAGAGAGTGAAGCACGTTCTCAAGGACCGGGCCATCCAGGGGGGTGCGCTCACCTCCCTTACGCGCCTGGCTAGTTACGCCATTCAGTTGGTGGGTACTGTGGTGCTGGCGCGGTTGCTCGCACCGGAAGATTTCGGGCTTGTCTCCATGGTCACGTCGCTCAACGGCATCCTCCTTCAGCTGCGTGACATCGGGCTGTCCGACGCTGTGATCCAGGCAAAGACAGTGAACCAGCGCCAGATGAGCACGCTTTTTTGGATCAACGCTGTCTCCAACTCGGGGATCTCTCTCGCAATCGTATTCCTGGCTCCTCTGATTGCCGGGTTCTACCACGAGCCCCGGCTGCAGGCGATCACCGTCATTCTCTCGCTCAGTTTCATTTTCTACGGCTTGTCGGACATGCACTTCGCGCTTTTGAAGAGAAGCATGAAGTTCTGGAGCATTTCAGCGGCCCAGATCATCAGCGGCCTAGTGAGCACCATCGCAGCAATTCTCCTCGCGTGGCAGGGCTACGGGTACTGGGCTCTGGTCGCCAAGAACGTAGTCCTTGTCCTCTGCATGGTCATTGTGGGCTGGGCGGTCTGCGGCTGGAGGCCAGGATTGCCGTCCCGCAAGTCCGGAACGAAACATCTGATCCTACCAACTGCCTGTCAGCCAGCTCTCCATGGCTCTCCACCAAGTGGCGGTTACGACGCTGAGCAAGCTGAGGTCGGAACCGGCGGAGTACAAGCGGTACTACTTAAACGCTGTGGGAATCATCGCCTTCCTTGGGATGCCCATCTGCGCATTCTTCGCGTCCACCAGCCAGGAGCTGATCGGTCTTGTCCTGGGGCCGAAATGGGTCAGAACGGCGGAGCTGTTTTTTCTGCTTACGATCAGCGGCGGAGTGCACATCATCTACTCCACTCAGGAATGGCTGCATGTCTCTCTGGGAAGGGCGGATCGATGGTTGCGGTGGGGGATCATTGCCTTCATCGTGAC
>JBEKXR010000605.1:0-3806 GCA_049511935.1 Spirochaetia bacterium
CGACGGTTTCGGCGCACGCCTCCGTGGGATACCAGACCGGCATACTTCCCGACATCAACACGCCCACCTTCAACTGGGTTGCCGGAGTGCAGGTGAGCGTTCCCATCTTCCAGGGATTCCTCCTGGCCCGGTCGCAGGACGAGGCACGGAAGAAACTGGACGGCGCCAGGCAGAACACCTCCGCCGTGAGGCTGAACGTGACCACCCAGGTCCTGCAGGCGGCGCAGGACGTGCGGGCCGCGCGCCAGCAGGTCGAGATATCCGCGGGTGCGCTGGAACAGGCGCGTCAGATGGTGGAGGTAGCGAAGGTGCAATACGACATTGGCATCATCAGCAACCTGGAGTACCTGGATGCTCAGACCGGTCTGGAAATGGCGAACGTTTCGAACCTCGCCGCCATGTACAAGGAAGTGCTGAGCGAGTACGCGCTCCTCCAGGCCGCCGGAGAGACTCTGCCGGACCAGGGTTGAACAGGACTCGCATGAACACATTGCATCAAGAGCCTCGCCAGGTCTTTCGGGGATATGAGGTCGGACTCCGACCGGACTCGCACTCACGTGCCCGCAATCCCTTTCCGGGGGTTGTTGTCCTGATCGAGGACGAGGGACGTGTCCTCCTTGGAAGAAGAGCTGAGGGGCGATTCCTCGGGGGGCGATGGTGTCTGCCAGGAGGCTTCATCGAGTACGGCGAGGATTTCCTCTCCGCCGGACTGCGTGAAGTGCGCGAGGAGACGGGTCTCGATGTCCGCATCGACTCGATTCTGAGCGTCGTCTCGAACTTTCTCACTCCACGAGTGCACACGCTCGTCGTTGTTCTCCTCGCGCACCCCGTTTCGAGGAGCGCCGCGGCCCGTCCGGGAGATGATATCGATGCCGTTGCCTGGCATCCCCTGCAGGGGCCACTCCCCGAGATGGCTTTTGAGGCCGACGACCACATCATCAGCCGGTATCACGCGACACGCTTCAGCGGCGCCCCCGTGGACGAGCGCTTTGCCGTGGCGAATGCGACCTGATACGGGCGCTGCCCTCTCTCGCAGAATCGGCTGGCTCTGCTGTTTCCGCTGCGGTGCCTGCCTCGTGTCATGATTCACCCGGCCCCTGTCGCACTGTCTCGCTCCCGAAGCGCGCATGCTCATGAAAACAGAAAGTTATCCTTTATTCATGAGCCTTCTATGGAGAGCGCGCCCGGACTCATCTATGTTTCTGTGCAGGATGAGCAACACAACGGAGGCGCGCAATCGATGAAAAAACCTCTGCGGTTCCAGGTCCTTCTGCCGTTTCTTTGTGCGGTCCTCACCATGAGCACGCAGGGCGGATACGCCCAGGCGACGGCCGCCCCCCCGCAGGAGATCGTGACGCTGGACCAGTGTGTCGCAGCGGCACGGCCCGCGGCCCCGGGCCTGAAGCTGGCAGCGATCACCCTCGACAGCTCGCGGACACAGCTCATCCAGGCGCAGGCGAAGAACGGCCTTGCCCTCGGCGGCACCGGCGACTATGTCCACCAGGGGAGTCTCCCCGGTACCGGCTCGTCGGCGACCACAGCCGCCAGTGCGGCGGCGGCGAGCGCGGCCAAGTCAGGAGTAAACGGAGAAAACGTCCAGGGCGGCCTGACGCTCAGCGGCCCGGCGACAAGTCTCGGCCTCACTGCCCAGCACAGCATCGAGGAAGGAAGCCTGAGCGACCAGGTCAGCTCGGTCAACATTTCCGGCAGCCAGACCGTGTTCGACGGCTACCCGGGCGGGCGCGCGGCGGGGACCGTGCAGCAGGCGGATTACACGTATCGCGCCGCCCAGGTCACGTATGATGCAACGCTGAAGCTGACCCAGGCGCAGCTGGACCTGCGATCCGCGCAGAACACCGTCGAGGTCGATCGAAAGAAGCTCTCGATGACCGTCGGCTGGCCAATCGAGAAGGAGTATGCGGTGGCCGACAGCCCGGTGCCCGACATGCCAGCTCTCCAGCCGCAGGAAGCGCTTGCGACCGCGTACCAGAATCGCTCGGAGCTGCGGACCCTGGAGTTGAACGTCGCCGCTGCGAACGTCGCCCTCGCGCTCCAGAAGAGCCAGGGAGCTGCGGTAGTATCGGTCAACGGCTCCGTGGGGATGGGCGTGGACTGGACGGCGAATGTCAACGCGGGAGTCTTCACGGCGGGCGTCTCGATCGCTCTTCCGCCGATCCTCGACGGAGGCCTGCAGAACGCGCAGGTCCAGCAGGCCGCGGACCAGATCACCTCGTACAAGGTCCAGCAGGACCAGGAGAGGCAGAGCATCACGATCGACGTCCAGAACGCGCTCTTCGGCGTCCGCGATGCCAGCGACCGTCTCGCCCTGGCGGGGCAGAACGTCAAGCAGGCTCAGGGAGTGTATGACCTGCAGAAAGCGAAGCGCGCTGTCGGACTGGAGACGACCCTGGACGTCCTGACCGCATTCTCGACGCTCATCACCGCCCAGGTGGGGATGCAGCAGGCGAAGAGCAACTATCTTCTTGCCGTGCTGAATTTGTACAATGTCATGGGTCTGTGAGGGAGTGATGAAATGAAAACAGGACCGAAGATCATGATTATCGTGGGCGCCGTCTGCGTGGTCGCCATCGGGGCATTCCTCGGCCTGCGGCCGCTCTTTGCCCAGCGAGACGGGATCCACTATGTCACGCGCCCCGTGGGACGCTCCGATATCTCTGCGACCGTGAGCGAAACCGGGACGGTCAATCCGGTGAACACGGTCACCGTGGGAAGCGAGGTGTCGGGGACCATCAGGACCCTCGGCGTGGACTTCAACTCTCGGGTGCGCAAGGGGCAGATCATGGCGACGCTGGACCCGACCACCTACCAGGCCGCGGTGGATTCCTCACAGGCGAGCCTGCGGCTTGCGGAAGCGAACCTGAACAGCGCCCAGGTCAACGTCGGCAAGATGAAGGCTCTCCTCGACATGGCCAATCTGACCGTGCAGAGGGATGAGCCTCTTCTGAAGCAGGGGCTGATCAATCAGAACCAGATGGACACGGACAACACGGCGGCGGTGACCGCGAACCAGGACTACCTCGCGGCGCAGGCGGCGGTGCACGTGGCGGAAGCCCAGGTGGGGGTGGCGCAGGCTCAGCTCGCGGAGGCGAAGTACAACCTCAGCAAGACCGTGATCGAAAGCCCGATGGATGGAATCGTCATGGCGCGCAACGTGAGCGTCGGGCAGACGGTGGCCGCCTCCCTTCAGACCCCGACGCTCTTCAGCCTCGCGACGAACCTCACGGACATGCAGGTCGATACGTCCGTGGACGAGGCTGACGCCGGCAGCGTGCGGCAGGGGGCCGCGGCCAGGTTCACCGTGACCGCGTATTCGAACGAGGAGTTCTCGGGGACCGTGCAGCAGGTGCGGGTCAGCCCGATCGTGACCCAGAACGTCGTGACGTACGACGCGGTCGTGGCGGTCCACGACTCCTCCGGCCGGCTCCTGCCGGGCATGACCGCGCAGGTGACCATCGATGTGGGCAAGCAGACGAATGTCCTGTCGGTGCCGATCGCCGCGGTGCTCTATCGCCCGCTCCAGCCGCAGAGCGGAGGCAGTCCGGGCGGCTTCGGAGGCGGGGGTGGCTTCGGAGCCGGCGTGGTGCAGACTTCGGGTGGAGCGCCCGCCGGGCAGGCGGTCGCGGGCGCCCCGGGGTCCCAGGTCACCGTGTGGGTGCTGTCAAACGGTCGTCCAACCCCACGGCAGGTGGTGATCGGGCTGACCGACGGCAAGAACATCGAGATCAGGAGTGGAGACCTCCAGGAGGGTGACCTGGTCATCCTTGGGCAGCGGCGCGGCGGCGCCG